>JAGMDP010000029.1 GCA_023128635.1 Candidatus Heimdallarchaeota archaeon
CGCTAGATAATCATGGTATTCCTGTAAAGTTTAAGCATCTTGATTTCTCCGAATCTCATCAAGTAATACTTGATATCTCATCCACCAATGAAATAAATATGTTGAGAGAACGAGCTGAGAATCTTGGTTTACTTATAGATTCAGGCATACGCTTAGGGACTGCGGAAATAACTCGTATGGGTATGAAAGAACTCGAAGTCAAAGAAATAGGAGAAATCTTGGCGCGTATTTATCATAATGATATCACAGAAGATATGTCTTGGAGAATTAAGGATTTTGCTAGAATTTTCAGTAGTCCTGCTTATTGTTTTAACAATATTGGTGATTTGCCTTTCTAATGGTTGACTTTAGAAGCAGAGTTAAAAGAAATACAGATAAAAGATTATGTCCATATTCTTCATATATAAAAAATGATTATTTGCTTTAGGAGAATTATTAATGATACGCGAACCAGTAGTTGCTGGATTGTTTTATCCAGGGAAGAAGGAACAGCTTATTGAGAAAATTGAGAGGTGTTTTAAGGATGATGCTATTGGTCCTGGAGAATTGCCTGATATAGAGAATCCACCGGAAAGAAAAGGAAAAATATATGCTTTAGTTTCACCTCATGCCGGATACACATACTCTGGTCCCGTTGCTGCCCATGGTTTTCTAGAGCAGTTCAAAGATGGAAAACCAGAATTTTTTGTAATTATAGGGCCAAATCATAAAAACATTGGTCCTGCTATTAGTGTTTACTCTGAAGGTAGTTGGAAGACCCCGTTGGGTGAAGCTTTGATTCCTGAAGATATCGCAGGATTACTCGTTAAGCAACCACATTTTCGAGCTGATACCTCTGCCCATATGATGGAACATAGTATTGAAGTACAAGTACCCTTTCTGCAGTATTTGTATGGTGAAGATGTTCCTATACTACCAATTTGTATGAAGGATCAATCCAAAGAAAATTGTGAACGTGTGGGTACAGTACTTAGTAAGGTATTTGCGAATTATGATTATTGCTTAATTGCTAGTACTGATTTGACTCACTATGAAAATCAAGCTTCAGCAATGTCAAAGGATTCCCATGTAATAGATAGTATTCGAAAAGTGGATTCTAATAGATTGCTAAATACTGTTGTTGATAATTTAATTTCTATGTGTGGTCCGGGTCCGGTTGCTGCAGCACTAATTGCTTCCAATAAAAACAATGTCAAAGAAACTAAAATCCTCAAGTATTCAACCAGTGGGGATATCACTGGAGATAAAAATCAAGTTGTCGCTTATTTATCTGCGATATTGCTGAAATAATTTCAAACTGTTAAAAAATAAAGTGAGAAATATTTTATTTCTCCTTTCTTTCTTCCACTAAATCTTCAATGAATTTTTCTCTTTCGTCATTTGTTAGTGTTCTATCTAAATAAATCCATTTCTTTGAACGCCAACCACAATCCAAGCAAATACAAACTGGGTACCCAGAATTTATCCCCATTCCTGTTAAGATATCCTCCACTTTCACTCGTAAACTATAGCATCTTGGACAAATTCTTATGTCTGGTCCTCCCTTCTGATTTATTTTATTGAGCTCTTCAACTAATAATCCAATTTTGACAATATTCTCTTCAATTTCCTTTTCAAGTTCAGTTTCTTCCTCAACAACTTCCTCTGTTTCCTCGATCAGCTTTGCCTTTCCCTCGCCATTCTCTTTCTCATTTTTTTCTGTCAAAATATTCACTTCTGTTGATTACAATCTATTCTTTCTTATCATAATTAAAATGTTTTAGATTTATTTCATAAAATTGCTCTCTTTCTTCCTTTGGGTGACTTACTTGTGGGCCTTTTTTTGTCCCAAGACTTATTTTTACTTTAATATTTCTCTAATGTTTTAGATAATGTCAAATACAAAAGATTTTTATCGCTTTGACGAGTGATGTTTAAAATACGTGAGATGTTGGGCGCGACAAATTACGTAATCGGAAGAGTGCACGAGGAGGTCTCTTAGAAGATTGGATAGAATTGGCTTAACTGATGCCGAGGTAAAACAGAAGATAGAAGATTATCTTAACAAACGTGGCGTGAAATATCGAAGAAATGTTGCTTTTGGAAACAAGAAGAAATTAAATTACTTATTTAAAAACGATCATGGAGAAGTGGTTGGGGTGTATGTTCTTTTGTGGCGAAGGCCTGTTACATACAAAACTATATTTGATTTGATTGACTGGTCGAAAGGAGAGGATATCCACAAACTCATCCTGGTTTGTAGAATTATGGGTGAGCGTGCTCGTGAAGTTATAAATAAGGAACCTAGTAATGTTTCTTATATCCTAGAATCTTGGTTCCGTCGTAGTAGTCATAATCCATTACTAGCAGCTTTCTAATTTTGAGGAATTATTCCTCTTTTACTTTTTTTTTCTTTGATTACTTACTCGAGTAAAATATTAGCTTGTTAATCCCATAACCTACGTACTAGTTTTGTTGTTTCATTATTTTCATCATATGTGATTAATCCATTATTTCGCAATTCAAAGATTGCTCGTAGTGTTGCTGCAGGCAGTATTCCAGTTGCTTTTGAAAGCTCCCCTTTAGTCATGTTTTGTTTAGCACCATGGAGAAGTGTTAATATCTTAATATGTGAACTTCCATCTAGAACTTGTTCTGTTAAAATCACATAAAGCTTCATGACTTCCTGAATATCAATTTCAACATCTTTACGACCTCTCAATTCCTCATAAACAGAAGAAAGCTCAGACATTTCATCTTCCATTTGCTTCAACTTTAAAGCTGCAGAAGATTTTTCTCCTTTTAATTGACTTGCTGCATCTTTTGCTTTTGCGATCTCGCCTTCCGCTTTCGCCAGTTTAGTTTCCAATTTACTAATATAATCCTGAATATCTTTTATAGCTCCTTCAATTTTAGCTTCAACCAATGTTAAACCTCATACATATATAAAAAAAATCATTATAAAATTTATTCGGTCGCACTATTTTGTAAAAAACATAATCGATACGAAAAATAGTTTTATATTTAGAAAGAAAACAAAAAGAACCTTGCCGAAAGACTTTAAAATGTCTTTAATTGGTTTCCTATTTATTGCTATTGAGGTTTCCATACATGTCTAAGAAAATTGACGTAAGAGAAGAGATAATTGCTGATACAATCGTCGTTGGCCCTCCAAAATTAACAAGGTTTGAAAAAGCACGAATTATCGGCGCAAGAGGTTTACAAATTGCTCTTGGAGCACCCATTTTAATACGAATCAAGAAAGATATATCAGATCCAATTATAATTGCTGAAATAGAGCTTATGAAAAATGTCTTACCTTTAACTGTCGCACGTCTTCTTCCCGATGGCAAGTATCAAAATATTCCTTTAAGCTGGTTAGTAAAAGGAATAAAAAATCTCAAATGAGATTTTACATTAAAAGCGACTTTATTGTTAATTTTCATATACAATTGGTTCTCGTACATTAGGCAATATTACTTTTCTTCCATTTTCTAAATCCTTTTTAAGAGATTCACCAGCTTCTTCTGATCCATGAACTAATAAAATATTCTCACTGTTAATTGCTTTCAGCATTTTTAATAACTCATTTCTTTGGGCATGTCCTGAGAATTGAAATTGCTTTACTTCTGCATTAATTTCTGTTTTGAAGCCTTTTTTATCTCCCCAACTAAATAATGTCACAGCTTTTGCTCCTTCAAGAATTTGTCTTCCTATGGTTTCTTCAACTTGATATCCCGAAATTCCTATCAAGTTATCAGGATTACCAGCAGCGTGATTAAGGTATGAATGGATTGGTCCTCCTTCCATCATTCCTGACGTTGAGAGTATAATGTTTGGTTTTTTCTCAGTAACTATCATTTTTCTATAGGTATTAAGATTATCTGCAAGATTTCTAGATACTGGTATGAAATTCTTTAAGTCGAAAGGAACTTCTATTTTATATTCTCTACACCATTCAAGAATTTTCTTTGATACCCAGTATTCATGAAAATACATACGATAAATTTCATTCATTTTCAGAATCATACCATCTACAAAAATCCTGAATTTTGTGTTCATAAACTCTTTCGCAAGAATTGCTTCAATTTCTTGTGCTCGTCCCAAAGCAAATGATGGAATTATGGTTATTCCACCTCGTTTATATGTCTTGTAAATAGCTTCAACTATAGATTCATTTGGAATTTCACGATTGGGTAAATCTCTAAGACCATTGGTAGATTCTGAGATTAATATAGAGATATCTTCTATGGTTGGGTACTTGTTTGTATCATGGTACGGAGTAGCAAAAGTATTGATATCTCCAGTGTAAAAGATCAGTTGACCTTTCCAATCTAGAAGAATACTGGCTGAACCTAAAATGTGTCCTGCATCAAAGTAAGTTGCGGTGACTCCATCAGCCAATTTGAATTTTTGATCATAATAATGACTCTTTATGGTACGAAGAGTTTCATACATATCATCTTCATTCCAATGACGGGCTCCTTCAATTTTCAGATGATCTCTCCAAAGTATAGCTGCAATATCTTTAGTAGGATGAGTCATATGAACATTCTTACAACCTTCTTGAACCATTCTAGGTATGTATCCTGTGTGATCAAAATGAGCGTGGGAAATAACCATACATTGTATTTCTTTTGCATGTTTCTTTAAACCTAAAGGAGCTTCAGTTGGTTCTTTTGGTCTAATTTTTAATCCACAATCTAGTAGAATTTTTGTATCTTTATCTTCGACGAGAATAGCACTTTTACCGATTTCTTTCGCCGCGCCAAATGCAGTTATTTTAATCAAATAGATTCACAACCAAATCCACTTAGCTTTTGTTTATAAGCTTTATTACAATCATCTGACAAGTTTTTTGCCGTCAAGAAAAGTGTTTCTATATAATTAATAGCCCTATTATACAAATCTAATGTCCTCGGTATTTCCAATTTTGTTATCTATTTGCTTTCTATTTTGAAATGAAAGGTTTAATTTACTGAAGAAACATGTTATTAATAATAATAGAATACTTTCATTTGAAAAGCTAAATAAAAGTAATCTTCTCAAAGATACATGAGGTTATTTCCTTGAGTGACAAAGATAAAGTTAGTGATGCTTACAAAAAATTTGCCGAAGATCTAGAAGAAATTGAAGAAAAGGATAAAGAAAAACGAAAAGAGGTTTTACAGAAAGGAGTTCTTGATCTTGAGCAAAAATACAGGGATGAAATAAAGGGGACTCGAGCTGTGGATGATCGTCTTGTGAAACTTCGGAAAGAAGCAGGAATGCCTGAATTAATTGGCATCGGGGATAAAGTACAGAGAAAGAGATTCAAAGATAAAGATAAGTATGATCAATTTTTAGCTAAAGAAGTATTAGAAGTTGGTATAGACGAAAGCAGTGGTTTTGGGGGGATAATGGTCTTGACTGATTTTTGCATTGTGTTTGCAAATAAAAGACCAAATTGGGTAGCTCCTAAGAAAGAGATTAAAAAGGCGTTAGAATATTTAGCTGAATCCGGTTTAATTCCAAAATTGCATAAAATGAAGAATAAAGCTTTGCTTATTACTTTCAAACCTGCGGAATTGGAATCAGATGTACTAACTATACTAAGTATTGCTTCTGTAAATGGATTAACTAGTTATGAAGAAGTAGCTACTTTGACCGGTTGGCAAAAAGTGAGAATTGAAGTAGCTCTGGCTTCTTTAGTGGATCACGAGATAGCTTATTTAGATAAAAAAGATAAAACCTATTTCTTCCCAAGTCTGAAGAAATAGATCTCATTTTTCTTAAGAGATCTCTTTTCAACGTTTGGCAAAAAGTTATAAGTAAATTTTTTTCTGGTTGCGCAGTAAGGCAATTGGAAGTGAAAAATATTGAAACGAATCCTAATTGTAGACTATATTGTGGGCGGTGGTTTTGCAGAAGAAGACCTTCCAGTCAATATTCTCGCTGAAGGATATTCTATTCTAAGATCATGCATTGAGCAATTTGCCCAATTAGGTTTTAAAATTGCTACATTAATAGATCATCGATTAATGCAACACATTCGTATTTCCCCGATTCATGAATTCAAATCAGTTTCTAGTCATGAGGATTTTGTGAGTGGGATAAAAGCTTTCGCTGACCAAGTTGATTATGCCCTTACTTTGGCTCCGGAATCCAAAGGTATCCTGAAAGATCTCTCATCTATAATTGTGAATTCACAAGCAACATTCTTGGGGAGTAAACCTGATTCCATAGAACAAGCTGGTGACAAATTAAAGACAATGAATTTGGCGAAAGAATTAGGCTTAAATGTTCCTGCAACTTTCTCGCCTTCATACAATGATTCCTTTGATAAAATTCAAAGTGAAGTCGATGTCTTAGGATATCCATTGATTGTTAAACCAATAGATGGTGTAGGATGTCAGGGTCTTACAAAAGTAACAAATCCAAATGACTTAGGATTTGGTTTGCAAGCAGCTCATGCAGTAACTAGTATGGATAATTGCATTGTTCAAGAGTTCATAGAAGGCACTCCAATTAGTACGAGTTTATTAGTAAATGATGATAAAGTTGTTCCAATATCAATCAATCATCAGAATCTTCGGTTGGATTCCATGAAGAAATCTGGGGATTATTTAGGTGGAGAAGTTCCATATAGTATTCCAAAATACAATGATGAGATATTTGAAACATCAGTTAAACTTGTAGAACAAATGAATCTCAATGGATTTATTGGTGTAGATTTAGTAGTTGGTGAAGAAGGAGTGTTTGTTATTGAAGTTAATCCTAGAGTTACCGTTCCCTTCATAGCTATTAATGAATTAGCAAACAGAAACGTTGCCAAAGAATTGATAGAAATTGTGGAAAAAGGAAAGATAACTGGAGAAATTAAGTTAAATGGTTCTGCTACTTTCTCCAAGATTACTGTACCCTCAACTTTTAACAAAGTCGCAAGATTTGAAAGAGCAGCAATTATAGATGGTGTTCTTAGCCCACCCTTCCCTGTTGGGAATAATTCTCATTCCTATGCTCTCTTAATGGGTTTAGGAGCAACAATGGAAATGGCAAGAAAGAATTTTCGAAATATTAAAAATGAAGTTTTGAAAAATCTTTCATGAAAAAACTCTAATTAAGTTCTTTTCAAGATTAGAAATTAAGAAGAATTGTTGGTAGAAGACAAAAGAAAAAAATAAAAATTTTATAATTGGGTTGTTCCACCAACAGCTAGTTTCTCGATGACTTGAACCTTGCCATCTTTAATTTGTACCATTATTGTTGTAACATAACCAGCGATTCGATTTCTCATTCGTTTGGACATCACATTTGTCAATTTATTGACAAGTATTTTGTTTTTTTCGAAATCAGTTGAGAGATGCTGGTGATATTTTGCTACTAATTCCTTTGCGGTTCGTTTAATTTTCTGAGATCGAATATTACCCATTGGGTTTTCCTCCGTTGAGTTAAATGACATGCGCTTGTATGCTGTTAATAAATCTTCTTAATTATCTCTTTATTCTTTGAGGAAGTGAAAATTAGTCTATCTTTTGTGTACTGTAATTTTCATTTCTTCTATTTGATATTTCAGATAATTTTCGTTATCCATCAAAGACCTTAAATAATCTCTGTTCTGGATTAAATTAATTCCGAGAATATGGGTAAACCTTTTGAAGATAGCTTTTCTTCGAAAGGGTGGAAACTTTAAAAACATTAATAATTTAGAGGCAGTTAACTGATAAAACAAATCAAGTTAACAAAATTCAATATTTGGCAATTAATCTAAATCTAGGTGAAAGATATTGAAAATACATTCAAAGAAACTAACAACTATAGCACTAATCTTATTGGTATTACCATTCATTTCATTAGTGTCCTTACAAATAAAAGATGCCGCTGCTGAGAGTCCCACATTAACTGTTCTTGAGGTGACTTCTAGCATTTCTTACCAGATTGAAGTTTCTGTTGAGATTACATTAACAGGATTCAATTACGATCTTTATACAGAATTTTTGAGATTATATCTTAATCAATCTATTGCTACTATTTTAGCAAATGATTATGATGGGTTCAATGCATCTAGAACATTTGGTAGACAAGATGATGCTACATTTGAATCCCAGTTACTTTCACCAGTATTATATAATGGATCACATTTAGATTCAGCCAATTATAACGTAACTGTTGTTGCTATTACAAATACTGATGAAAAGAGTACTCTAATTGAATGGTCAGGTGGTTATATCTTCATAGATACAGATTTACCAGATATTACTTACATTCATCCAAGTGTCGCTCTTGAAGAAGTTTGGGGTATTTATACAGTAGAAACAACTATTGTAGATATTTCAAATATCAGTTTGGTTGAATTCTTTATAGATAATGATTTGAGATATCAAATCGATAATCCTTTTCCAGGACAAACAAGTTTTACCTGGGACTGGCTTTCCTCACAAGATGATAGAGGTGTTCGTTCCGTTAAAGTTAGAGCAATAGATAACAGCTCTGCATATAACAATGATGTGCTTTCTTTCTCTGTTACAGTCGTTGGACCAGAAATAAGCTATCTTGATCCTATTCCCGCAACAATTGATTTTAATGATACATTAAAACTCAATCTAACAGTTACCGATGCATTCTTTGAGATTGATTCAGTTTATGCAAATTACTCTATTGATGACGGTCCTTGGGTTTTCACAAAAATGGAGAATCTAACAGTAGATCAATTTAATTATACTTTCGCCAGTTATCCGATTGATTCCAAAATCAACTGGGAGATTTTTGCAAATAACACTGATGGTCAATATCATATATTCAAGAATTCTGCTCTTGAATCATGGGAAACATTTTCTGTACATTGGGATCACATTTACCCAACGGGAGAAGTAACTCATGACTATCAATTGACAATAGATGATGAAATATTTGTCTTTCTAAATGTAACAGAACAATCCTCTCTAGACATATGTAATATAAATTATCGAGTTGATGAAGGCGACTGGCAAGAAGTGGCAATGGTGTTAAATGAAACCGGTGTAAACAATACCTGGTACGAATACAAACATAATTTCACTGATGGCTATCCTATCTTTACTCACATACAGTTTTACATATGGTTAAATGATTCAGGAAATAACATCTTAAGACTGGATAATAATGGAGATTACTATTCAATTAAAATCATCCCACATGATCTTGTAGCTCCTATTATAACAATAGATGAAATACCAGAAATAATAACTACAATGCAGAACATTACAGTAACAGTAACTATTAATGAAACAAGTAATCTGTTATCCGTGGATGTCCTTTACAGGGTTCAAGGAAAACAATACTCTGTAGCAATGAACCAAATCGCAAGTGATACTTGGACAGCTAGTTTTGTAGTCGTAGCAACAACTGGAAATACCGTTGAACTCTGGGTTAGAGCAATTGATGAATATTACAATACTGCGGAAACCGATGTTGAAGATTTCGTTGTGGAAGCCGAAAATGCTGGAGTAGCTCATAGTAATTTCTTATTATGGTTGATGTTAATCGTATTAATCATTCTACCAATAGTTATTACTTTGCTAATCCTAAGACCACAAAGATAAAATGAATGCTCCCCTTAACTGGAGCTTTCTAACTCTTTTTTTTATTTTATTTAGAATTGTTCTTTTTAGTTATCATCGTTTTGTTAAAAAAATTAATCCGGTTTAATTAGGAATCGTTCACAAATAAATCGCAAACACTATATATGTTTCTGATAAATTATGCGAATTCATTCTCAAAAATATGAGAAACCTTAAAACCACTAGAAAGAAGATGAAATATTATGGCACTTTCAAAAATTACTCGGAATATCCTAATAAGTTTAGGAGTTATTTTAGCAGTAACAACAATTGCAGTTCCATCAATAGTTATACCATTAAGAAATAATAATACAATCAGTTTCAAGCTATTATACAATGCAGGAATTATGATTGAAACAAAGGACACAAGGATTTATGTTGATCCATACAGTTTGAATTCAGCATATGATGATTTAGATGCAGATTTTATTCTAATTACACATCCACATGGAGATCACTATGATCCCACATCACTTAGTTATCTTGATAAAGAAAGCACGACCTATATTATGCCAGAAAACATGTCTGTCGAACTTGCAGTTCATGATGGGATTGGCGTAAATCCTGGAGACGAATTAGAATTTGGAAACATAAAGATTACTGCTTTTTACATGTATACATTACCGGTAGATATTTATCCCGCTAGTCATCCCAAGGCAGCTAATTGGACCAGTTATCTTATTGACATAGATGGATTCACATTTTTCCATGCAGGGGATTCAAAAAACATCGATGAATATAGTCAACTCACGGGCTTAGTTAATGTAGCTTTATTACCTTTGGGTCCTGGTTGTCAGACAATGACTGACATGGAAGTTGTTAACGCTCTTAATACTATTGAAGGACAGTACTTTATACCTATTCATTATGGTGGAGGCGCTTGTCAAACATTCATTGCCAACTATGGTTCTTATGTTATGAGTGAATGCCAAATTATTCATCTTGAATATTGGGGATCTCATGTATTTGAACAATAATAGTTAAGAATAACTCAAAAATTTCACACAAGGCACTGTTAGCAAAATACGGTGCCAATTTTATTTATTTTTTAGATTGGAGCTCAGACGGCACTAAATATACTAAAATAACTCAAGAATTTATCCTATCTGCAGTGAAGTCTTTTATATTTTGTCGACTATTATATTATAAGAGGTCGACGTATGTCGGAAAACAAGGAAGAAATTCCACAAGAAGTTATTTCAACACGTCAATCATTGCATAGTGAAATAGAAGAAATTTTGATTAAGAAACTATTCACAGTAGTTGAAAAAATTGATATGCTTCCTAGCGGGGATCTAGATTTCAAACCTTATGATGATAGACTTTTAATTCAGCTTGAAGCTTTAATCGAGAAGAAATTTGAACAGAAGATATTCAATCAAAGAAAAGATAGACAAATTACATCATTCCTTAGTCAGATCAAAAAAGAGCGCGCAATACGAGATTTTAGTCACTCATAAAACCACACTCTTAATCAATTTCTTCTTTTTTTCTAATTTGGATTAATTATTTTGTTGATTTACTTGTATTTTTCTAAATATAATACTCTGAAAAAAAGCTCTTATGTATAATAAGATGAATAATTAAATAAAACTGAAAGGATATATTCTTTAAATACAAACAATAACAAGTATCAAATGAACTGGGGAGTTTCATACTGCCAAAAACAAGTTTAGAAAAAGAATTTCTTAAATTTGAGAAAAGTCTTAACAAAATGGAAAAGGAAATTGATTTTACATTAGTAATTAAGAAATATGCTGAGAGAGAAGATCAATTTAAGGATCTCCCACAATTTTGGATAAACTATGGTAAAATGATTATGACTACAGTTGATCTAAATAAAGCAATTAAGACAATAGAAAAAGCTCTAGAAATTGATCCAGAAAATACTGATGCTCTAATGAATATTGGTTTTGTTTATTCTTTTATGAATAGAATGAACAAATTGAAATCTTATTTAGAAAAAGTTCTTAAAATTGATCCAAAACATGAAGAAGCTTGGTATACACTCTCTGAATTCTGGCGAAATAAGGGGCGCATTGAAAAGCAAATAGATGCTTTAGAGAAATTAATAGAACTATATCCAGAAAACACTAATTATTGGGAGAAATTAATTGGTATTTACAAAAGCAAAAAAGAAGTTGATAAAATAATCGAAAGCTATACGAGATTAAGAGATTTGCATCCTGAGGTTCCATCTTATTGGTGGATACTTGGGCATCACTATCTCATGACGAAAAAGGATTGGGATAATGCAATTCTGATTTTAAAGAAAGCAGTGGAAATGGATGATTCAAAGTTTGAACATCTGAGGGATTTGGGTTATGCGTATATTGCAAATGACGATAGAGTAACTGCAATTGATTATCTTGAAAAAGCTCTTAGAATTAATCCTAAGAACAAAAATACTTGGGAAATTTTAATTGCTGCGTATAGAGGGTCAGGTGATTCTGAGAAAGCCGATGAGACAAAGGAACGAGCAGAAAAATGTCTTTATAGCGATTATACTCTACAAGCATTCTATAAATTTCCTGAAGGCGTTCAAGACGTCTTGGAGGATTTTGTCAAAGAAGCCATTGTAACAAATGAAGACTGGGATGCCAAAAAGAAAATTGAAAATATGATTATTAAAAATATTAGACCGATGTTTATTCCGACTTTGCTTGAACTCTCAGATAATAAAATAACTTGGATGATTGATCAATATCAAGGGAAGCTTTCAACAAAACATAACGAGTATCTCTCAAATCTGAAAGAAATTTATGAGCATTTTAATTCTAAGAAGACAAGCAGTAAGTCGAAAAAAATCATTAAATTAGAAAAAACTTGTTGGCAAGAGCTCCATTCTTGTTTTCAATTAGAAGAAAAAGAGAAGAAAGAGAAACTAGAAGAAGTTATTGATATTTTTATAGAAGTTTTAGTGATTAATCCTAAATCCATAGCTTCTCTTGTTGGTATAGGGGTTGCTCTTATTTCCGGCTCAATTAATCGAAATGATGCTCTTGAATTCTTTGCAAAAGCTTCCATAATAAACGATGAATTAACAAATCGCATTTTAACCGAACAACAACAATTATCTAATCTGCAGAAATTGCATAGAGCGGTTTTAGATATCGTTTGATTTATGTAATATTAAAAGTCGGGATCTCAAGACTATTATCTTTTTTATTACAAAAAATAAATGAATCTTTTTAAATTATGTAAATATACTATTGTTGTTTGTACTTTAGAATAAAATTTACTTTCTTATTAAAGGCTAGGGTGAAGGATGTCATATAAAGTAGGAATAGGAATGTATGATTGCACTGGTCCAGCTGCAGATCAAACTATGATGGGTTATTCAGATTCTGAACAAAGAACATTAGGAATTGCTGATAGGCAATGGGTTCGAGCTTTTGTTATTAAAGATAAAAATAGTAACTATCTATGTTTAGCAGTTGCTGATATAGGTATGATTTTTCAATCAATCAAAAATGAAGTTTTAAAGCGTTTACCAAAGAAAATAATTAGTGTTTTAAAAACAGATAATATAATGCTAAGTGCAACACACACTCATTCTGGACCCGCAGGTTATTCATATTATCCTATTTTTAATATATCTAGCAAAGGTTTCTGTAAACTAACTTTCGAAGCTATTGTTGATGGTTTTGTTCAAGCAATTATTAGAGCTTGGAAAAACATGAAACCAGCTAGTATTTTTATCAATACAAGTGAGCTTTTGGATTGTGGGGGACAAAGATCTCGAGAAGCTTGGGAAAGCAACCCTCAAGAAGAAAGAGACAAATATGGTGATGCTGATAAATCAATAACATTATTGAAGTTCGTTGATATTTCCGGAAAGTTATTTGGTACTATTGTTTTCTATGCATTACATTCAACTTCTATTGGTATAAAAAATCGTTTAATATCTTCAGATAATAGAGGATACGCATCTAGATTTTTGGAACGAATGTTTGAAAACGATCCTTATAATTACAATCCAAATTTTATAGCTGCTTTTCCCAATGCAAATGGTGCTGATGTTAGTCCAAATGTTGGGTTAGGTCATCCTCCCGGTGGGGAAGAAGATTATAGAAGAATGAAGGTAATTTGTGATAAACTAATTCAAAAAACACTACAAATGATAAATTCTGAATCAGAAGAAATTTTCGGCAACATTAAATATGGTCAGATGAATGTTGATTTAGCGAATATACAAATTAATGGTACTAATAGAAGAACATGTGATGGAGCACTTGGAGTAAGCATTACAGGTGCATCAAGTGAGGATAATTCATCTCCAGTGCCAATATTTGTGGAAGGACTGACTAAATCTGAATTCCTAAAAGGTGATGTATCCCGTAAATATTCCTTTCGAAACAAAGTCCTGACATTTTTCTTGGATTTAATTTGGCACGATATAGATGATCCCGAGTGGGTAGAAGCTCAAGGCGAAAAACCCATTTTAGTACCTGTTGGCAGAGCTAAGTTTCGAGGCATGCTTTTTTATCCTCATATTTTTCCATTTCAGATTTTCAAATTAGGATCTGTATGCATTACTGGTTTTCCTGGTGAGATGACATCAATGGCAGGAATACGGTTAAAAAATAAAATACTCTGCGCATTCAAAGGAACAGAAGTAAAATATAGTATACTTAATTGTTATGCAAACTCATTCGCACATTATACAACAACAAAGGAAGAATATAGTCAGCAACATTATGAGGGAGCAAGCACCTTGTTTGGTCCAAATCAACTGGAAGCCATACAGCAAGAATATCAAAAATTGTCTGAAATGATACGAGATAACGAAACTATACCTCAAGGTGTATCATTTCCAAAATTTTCATCCAGACTGAAAAGATTCCGTACACGAGTAAAATTTGATGATGATCCAATGGGAAAAGATTATGGGGATGTCTTAACTCAACCAAACTCCTCCTATAATTGCGAAGATAAAGTGCTTGTGGAATTTATTGGTGCTAACCCTAGAAATAATCTTAGAACGATGGATACGTTTCTAGAAATTCAAAGAACAATGAATGGTGCTTGGGAAACAGTTTACAGAGATTTAGATTTTGAAACACGATTTCATTGGAAAAGAAAAGGAATTGCTCATTCAATAATAACTATTGTATTCGCTATTCCAAAAACTGAGAAACCAGGTGAATATAGAATTGTTTACAAAGGTGATTCAAAATCACGGTGGACAAAGAAAATCACTCCTTACATTGGGATTTCTGATTCTTTTGAAGTTTTATAAACTAAATTTTCTATATTTATAGAAGTAATTGGTGGACCCGGCTGGATTCGAACCACGGTTTTTTCATTTAACAGATGTATCATTATTGATAGTTCTACAGCAAATTAATATAGAAATACAATAATTAAAAGTAAAAAGTATGGAATGATTGAAGAAATGAGTGAAAAAACTAAGAAGCTTGGTCTTATAGCTGATTCTTCATGTGATATTCCAATTTCAACTATTGAAAATTATGATATAACTATAATATCTGTTAATGTTATTTTTGATAATGAGATAAGAATACCATATGTTGATCTTACTACAGAACAAATCTTTGAAAAAATTGTAGCGGAAAATGCAGTACCTACTACCGGTCTTCCACCACCTAAGAGATACAAAGAAGCATTTGACAAAGTGCTCGACAAATACGAAGAAGTAATTTTTCTTACAGCTTCAAAAGACCTAAGTGGATTATGGGAGAATGCAGTAAAACATGCAAAAGAGATACCAAATGAAAAAATAACTGTTGTAGATACAAGAAATTCAATTCATCCATTTGGATTAATTGTATTGAAAGTAGCGAGAATGATAGAAAATGGTCTAAATAAAGAAGAGATCTTGAATAAGGTATCTAATGATCTAATACCTAATGCTCGATTTGAAGCTTTTCTTGGAACATTGGAATTTTTGAAAAGATCTGGAAGGATAGCTGGTTTACAACATCTTATGGGCGAATTATTCCAATTCAAACCATGTATAACAATAAAAGATGGTGTGGTTGCATCCCATGGAAAAGTCCGTGGTGAGAAAGCAAAAATGAAATATTTAAAAAATCTAGGAGAAAAAATTGTTAATTTTCTACCGGAAAATGAAACATTTGTAGTCATGCATTCAACTAATAAGGAAAAAGCAAATGAACTAAAGGATTATCTTCATAAAGTATCAAACAAGGATTTAGAAATACTAATTTGGGAAACAGGTCCAGCATCGAGTGTTCACCTCGGACCAGGATTACTTGGATTAGCATGGATTGGTCCTGCATTTGAAGATTAATGGAACTAAAATCTATTTGCATATCGCATCCTATTTCGTACACCATAACCAGAATCATTAGCTACCAATAACTTAAGTTTAAGCGTAATAATTATTAACTAATCTTCTTTTTTACAAAGACATGGCTCTAACTGAAGAAGAAGCTTACAAGAAATTCCTTAAAGCAGAATATGAAGAATATGCAGAAGAACGCTATTTTACAGTGTCCGATGGTTCGCAAATTAGAGTTTTGTTATCAAAGGCTCCTAAAGAAGAATACAATGAACTTACCTTTGTATTAATTGCAGGTTGGAATACTGTTGTCTCTGGATGGGACGAAGTTCTACTAGAAGCTATGAAAGACTTCGATGTAGTGTATATTGAAACAAGGGAAAAAGGTTCAAGTATTGTAGTTAAAAATGCTAAGTTTGATATGGATCGTTTTTCATCTGATATTCAAGAGATAATTGAAGAATTACAAATTAATCAGAAGAAAATGATACTCTTTTCTTCTTCATTAGGAACAATATGTACAGCCCATGGACTTGGCAATAAAAAGTTCAAACCTTTTCTTACATACTTTGTAGGTCCAGTTCATAGATTTGAAATGCCCAAGGGATCAAGAATCTATATGTATCTAGTACCCAACTGTTTTCTTACAGTAACAAAACCAATATGGAAATGGTGGATTCGAAAAAGAAAAAGTGAGAATCCTGAACAAGCTGCGAAATACATCCGTGCTTTAGAAGAAGCAGAAGCTAAGAAGTGGAGAGCTACTGCATATGCTAATGCATGGGTTGATTTTCTTGATATGTATGAAAAAATAGCGGTTAGGAATTATATTGTTGGTATGGAAAAGGACAAAATGCATGAGAGAGGGATATCAATGAGAATTCATGAAAGAATGGAAAATTCAACTTACATTGATCTTGAAACCAACAAAAAAACGCATTCAGCAGAAATGGTCAAAGTTGTTAGGCAACATTTATCAGATATTAAAAAAGAGAAGTAATTGTAATATTACAACTATAACAGGAGATTTATTTGTACCAATACTTTATTGCCCCAATTATAGGATTCCTCTTTGGTTCATTACCATTCGCATGGTTAATAGTTAAATTTGTTACTGGAAAAGATGTTCGTGAAGAAGGTTCTGGATCTGTTAGCTCACGAAACACGATTCGATCAGCTGGATATTTCTGGGCTACCCTTACTTCTTCACTTGATATTTCTAAAGGATTTCTTGCTGTATTTATCACAAGATTCTTTTTAGCACCAACAATAGCAATGGGTTCAGATGATTTGTCCATATTATGTACTGCTCTAGCAGGTATTGGAGCATTTGTAGGTCATTTATGGATGCCTTGGATGAAATTTAAAGGAGGTAAGGGATTTGCAGTATTATTAGGATCAATGATAGTTATTAATCCCTATGGGAACCTTGTTTGGGTGTTATCTATTCTATTGTTTCTTGTTATTATCCGATACAGTTATCTTGCTGGTTTGGCTGCAACTATATCTGTTGCATTACTTGACACATTCTTTTATATCTTCACAGTTCCAAATATCTACTGGAGCTCATGGGCGGTTATGGTTCATGGGTGGGGAATTGTAATTATACTTGTTCTACGTTTAATTCCTGATTTTAAAGCTATGAGAAGAGGAGACATTAAACGCTGGAGTGGTGTGAAAGTTTCCCAATGGATGAAATAAAAATAATTGGTGAGTCTAACCGGATTCGAACCAACTACACTCAAAATAAACTAAATATAAATTATAAGAAACAATCCTCTCTTGAAGAAAGAGAGATCACCTTCTATCAATATCCAATAATGGTCTCCCACAAATACTGCACTTATTATGACATTGACAATACACTCTTTGTGGATGATTCTGACAATATCTTACAGGTGGACAATATTTGAATAAATCTTTGACTATGCTTTTAATCATCACATATCACAAGTACGATATATAGTGAAAGTGATATATATACATTACTGTTGCCCATAACATTGATCAGATTTGTTAGTTAATCCCATTACTTCTTTAAGAAAATAAAATTCATTAAAAAAAATAATTGGTGGGCCCAGCCGGATTCGAACCGGCGACCTCCCGGTATTTGAAAACACCAAACTCGTCTGATGCTTTTATCAGCCGAGCGCGCTAACCAAGCTGTGCCACGGGCCCAATTTTTGAAGGCACTCTTTTCAATTTGGATATATTTTACTTAAAAAGTTTTGTGATGAGCTTTCTATTAGTTTTTTCTTTTTGAAAATATGTCGCATTAACTATCTTTTTATTGCGTCATTCCAAACTTTAATATAATTTACCTAGAAACTAAGGTTTAAAACAAACCATGCACAACATAACTGTGAATTTAGAAAGCTAATTAAATATTAGTGCCTAATTCAGTCGTGTATACAAAATTCAAAAGTATAAAAGTAGGGAACAAAAAATGTCTGAAGAACCAGGTCAAATGAAAGCGATAAATGCTATATTGAAACTCGTCCTCCTTGGAGATGGTGCCGTAGGAAAAACAACTCTTCGTAGAAGATTTTTGGGCGAAGGTTTCAAAGCTGGATATTCCGCAACTATTGGCGCTGATTTTGCAATTAAACGTATTAATCTTGAAAATTACCGATTAACATTTCAAATTTGGGATTTGGCAGGACAGCAACGCTTTGCTGCTGTCAGAGAATTGTACTATAGAGGTTCAAGAGGGGCGTTACTCGTTTTTGATGTAACTAATCCAAGTTCCTTTAACAATCTCCCCAACTGGTTAGAAGAATTATGGAAGAAAGCAGGTCGAGTACCTATGATCCTCTGTGGAAACAAAATCGACCTTCGTAATGAGGTACCAAAGAGCATTCCTCCCGAATTAGGGCAAGAATATGCTCGAAGATTATCTCAAGCTTTAGGCTATGAAGTTCCCTATATTGAGACCAGTGCAAAAACTGGCGAAAAAGTCAATGAAGCATTCTTCCTGTTAGGGTTAAGTATTATTCGTACAGTTAAGCAACCCAAAACTATTCTTGAAGGATAAGCATCCTTCAATTAATATCTTTTTTTTTATATTCTCTATCTTTATTTTTTAAAATCAATTTTGTAGTTATAATTTAAATTACAATCTTATTGTTGCAAGTGCAAGAATTAGTACTATAGCAAATTCTATATATAGGGAAAAAAACCCCAAATAACTATAGTTAAACAACTATTATTAGTGTTTAAAATCGGAGCAGGAATCATCTTGAGTGATACTCAGAAAAAATCAGTTTATAAAATTGTTTTACTTGGCGACGGTGCTGTCGGAAAAACCAGTATAAGACAACAATATCTTGGCAAAGGCTTCAAAGAAGGTTATTCCATGACCATTGGAGCTGATTTTTGTGTTAAACGTGTTGAACTTTCTACAATGATCATTACATTTCAAATCTGGGATCTTGCTGGTCAACAAAGGTTTGATGTTGTTCGTGAAGTATATTATCGTGGTAGTAGTGGTGCTTTATTGGTTTTTGACGTTTCAAATGCAAGTTCCTTTGAAAATTTACCTGCTTGGCTTAATGAATTGACTAAGAACAATTACGAAAGGATTGTTCCAATAGTTCTCATTGGCAATAAAACCGATTTAAGAGGAACTGTTCCTTGTTTACCAAAAGAAGCTGGGCAACAATATGCAAAAGCTCTTACAGATTGGACTGGGTTCGAAGTTCCATATCTTGAGACTTCAGCAAAAACTGGTTTAAATGTTGATGAAGCATTTATGCTGTTGTCAAAACAAATTGAATCTTTCCTCGATAAATATCAACTTCGTGGTTAGATCTTCAATTTCCACAGTTTTTATTCTGACGAATGCTTGTAAGTAATATTCTAGTTGCTTATTCATTTTCGAAGTTCAATCTAAAAGAAATCCTTTTTAATCAATGAATTTTTAATAAAGAAAAATCACTTCTATACTACGAAGTAAAATTAGGTTGCATACCGATGTCAAAGACTAGAAAGGCAGTTGAAAAGAAAGAGGATAAACCCTTTTTAGAGAAATTGCCGTCTAAAATCCCGTTTGCTCCAATTGTGAGAAGACCAGACTATCAACTACGACATGTAAGATTATCAGCTCCAACTGCAATTCCAATCCAACTAATCCTAGCAGTTGTCTTTATCGGATTATTCTTCATTTACATTGGTGGTTTCTATGATCTCGCTCAAGAACCTCCCGCCTTTGGTCAAAATTCAGATGGAAGTCCTATGGTAATTATAAAAGAATTGAATCATCAATTTCTAGTTGAAGGTATGGCTGCTGGTTTTCTGATGTTTATCGGTGCTGGTGGATTCTTTTTAATTCACTACTCTACACAATATGCTTATTCCCAAAGGAATGCAACGATACTCCTGATTATGGGTATTGGTGTAGTAGTTCTATGTTGGGTTGCAGTAGTGTTCATACTGCGGCAGAAAATAGTATTCTAGTGATTAGCAAATTAAAACAAGGAAATAGCATTGCTATTCCTTAATTCTTCTTCTTTATGTAAGTCAAAATTTGATAGATAATTGATATTGAAAAATGAAGTGAAGGTAAGTGAGACAGAAATAAGCTTTCCGCACTAACTCTTACCCAATAATTGATTTCAGAAATTAATCTTTCTTAAAGAATTCCTTATCGATAATTTCTATGAAGTCTTTCTTCTTCTTTGCACCAGAGAAATGACCAACATTTTCTCCTTCTTTGAATAAATAAAATGTAGGAACATATCTGATCTGGAATTTCATTGCTGCTTCTCGTTCTTGATCGGTGTTTATTTTAGCAAATGCCACTTTTCCCTCATAGGTTCCAGCTAAGTTTCGAGTAATGGGATCCATAATCTTACAAGGTGGGCACCAGGTTGCATAAAAATCAATTATTGCAAATTTATTCTTTGTAATGAATTCCTGTATTTCATTGCCTTTTAGTATTGTTACTTCGCCATTTGTATCTGGATTTGCTGTCATAATATCACTCACAATTTTCAATTTTATTTGTTCTAATTCTTTTTCTTCTAATGTCATGTTAACTCCTCTTTTAATAAATTTGACTATTAACATTTTTCGTATTGATAGAATTGATTTCTTTAATCATTTCTATTTTCTATGTTAGATTTCACATAATTTTATTTAAGAATTCCAAGTTAATAAATAAGTTAAACAACATTTTTTTCCTTACTTTGTAAATTAGAAAATTTAAGTTTTCTATGAATTTGCCTAAACTGAAGAAATCCAAATCAATTAATAAACAAAAAGAGGCATCTGGTTTTTTTAGATTTCCAACATCATATTTTAATATAAATCATCTAGGGTATAAAATTAAATAATAATTTTCAAATTATGATTTCAATTTCTTAATAATATCTCTTCAAACGTTTTTTCTATGGAATAGTTGGTCGATAGGAAAATTATTATTAATTAAAAAGAGAACTATAATAGTAATTTTCTTGGAAGAAGGTGACTAAAATTAAGATGACTAGAAAAAAAGCTGTATTATGTTTAGGTTTGCTTACACTAACTTTTTTCATTTCTTTGTTTACTGTTACTAACAGTAAGGTAGAAGCCAAAAGTTATCAAACCACATTAAGCTATGGTGAACATTATCAGATCTCTTCCATAAGAAATATGGATAATTCAAGTTCAATAGAATGGTCATTCACAGGTACAAGTAATTCAACAGGCATTGAGGTTTGGATTTTTGATGAAAATAACTACACATTATTCCAAACCAGTAACATTACAACTTCTGGTTTTCAACAATCAGATGGTACTCATTATGACGACTCTGGCACTTGGTCTGTAGGTTACACTGATAAATGGTCTGTCGTTTTCTGGCATAACCAACCTCTTGGTGATTCCACCGAATTAACTATAGAGGTCAATTTTGATAGAGGTGGATTGATAGAAAGTGAACTATGGTATGTACTAGGTATCCTTGGAATATTTATTGTAATCGTTTCAATTTTCCTAATAAATCATCTTCTTCAAGCAAAGAAAAAGAGTTCTCTAGATCAAACTGCTCATGGTACACCCTCAAGTTTTGATCGAGATAGCAAAACACGAATGATGACCAAACTAGATAAACGTGAATCGCGAATTCGCAGGGAACGTATTCTAGAAGGTGGTTCACTACCGACTTTAAGTGAATTGGTTATTTATTCCCCATCAAATAATGAGAAAATTACTACAGCTGAAATTGATGTTCGAGGAAAAACTGCTATAAAATCAATTGTCTGGATAAATAATCAAGCCAGTTTTGTTGATGTTGATGGATCCTTTATTGGATCTGTAAAATTATTCAAAGGAAAGAATCCTATAGATATAGTTGCAATTGGTCCTTATGGGAATATTTTAGCTTCTTCTATGCAAATCAATTGTGCATCAAAAGATGCTCCTTCCTCTCAATCAGCTAGTTCGCCTTATCTTCTGCCAGATCAAGCATTTGATATTAGACATGATGTTGCATCTGGAGCTTTTCAACGAACTGCTGATGTACACCCTTCAGCCATTCCAACTGAAAAATTAGTCAAGAGAAAGAGAGGAAAAGATGATTCCGTTTTTACTGAGGTAGTTCCTACACAAACTCAAGAATCAATTATTGTTCCAGAAAGTGAAATTGATCCTTCAGTCCTTGCAGCTTTGAAAGGAGAACCACTAAGTGAAGAAACAATTTCAGTGCAATCAGTGGTTTCACTTGATGAAATTAAACCTGATACAAGTGCTGAAATTAGTGAATCTGAGATACCTCCCATTCCTGAAATTCCTAAGGATATAATAGAGGAAGAAGTTTCTGCAACTCCAACTATTATTGAAGAAGATGAAGAGGCTATTAAAGTATCAGTGGATCTTCTTGAAGAAATAGTGGACTCCGAAGGTAAATTTGAACCAGATGAAATGGTTCCAAAACAACCCGGTGAAAAAGTCAGTGAAGAAAAAGACGAATTAGAAACCATTGAACTTGATGAATTTAAACCATTACAGCAGCAAGAAGAAGGAACACAGGAATTAGAAATAGAGACAAAAACCCAGAAACTAGATGATGAGAGATCAACCGTAATCCTACAACACAACGGAATACTAAAAAGCGAAGATGGTAAAATCACCCAAGTTATCAAAATTGAGAAGAGAATTGAATGTATTGAAGGAAAATGGTATTCCACTTTAGGAATCGTTAATACTTCTGATTTTGAGATCAAAAAATTAGAACTAATAGAATTTATTTCTAATACAATGGAAATCTCTGACGAACTTCCCACGAATGTTGAGGATCCTGTTGTTGACACCTTACCTGAAGGTGTTAAAATCACTTGGATAGCAAATGATGTAAAATCACAAATGAAAATTTTCATTACCTATACTGAACAAGTGAATCCTTTAGATATAATTGATGAGGAACAATCAAAACCAAAAGTAATTATTAGAAAGTAAAATTGGAATACAATTATTCCAATATTATTTCTTCTTTTTCTTTAAAATTTGATAATTATTCAATATTAGTTCTAAAACATTGCAGTCCGTTAAAATCCCTTTGGGTGGATCTTTTACTTTGCGTAAACGAAGCGGAACGGTATCCATTCTATAAGCTGTGCCTTCCGATTCAACACCAGCAATTGTTACAGGAAAAACTACATCAGCAAGCCTAGTTGTTGGTGTTTCATAGGGATCCAAAACAATTAGCGGGATTTTAGCAAAATGATTCATGACTTTTCTAGGGGAATTTCCAACGGGATCAGATGCAACAATAAATGCAGCATCTGCTTCTTCTCTATCAAAGATACCTGTTAATGAAAATTCACCTGGATTGTATTGAGGATAACCTCTAGTAAGAGACACTGCAAAAGGATACCCTAAGGTCCATGTAAGGACATTTTGAGCTCCAGTAACATTATAATGTCCTCTTAGTGGCATAACATAGAATTTCGTATAGTTATTTAAATCTCTCACGAGACTCAATGCAGCATCTACATTTCTGTGTTTACCTTTTGTGGATGCTAAACCCAAACCAAAAAAGAGAACACCATGTTTTGCATTCTTCATAATTTCAGCTAATTCCTTTATTTTCTCAACGGGAATTCCTGAAACGCTTTCATCCTTTATTTCTCTCCCTCTGACTATTGCTCTTAAAGCACTAATGAATTCAAAATCACCATCAGGTTCGATTTGTAAGAAGTGATTCGCTAATTTTGCGGTTTCTGTCATCCTAATATCTATCACTACAACAGTTCTCTCTTGGAATCCTTTCTCCCGGAAAAAACCTCGAGGGAAGGTTGTGTATCTACTCATATGTCTTGGGTGAGCTTCCATAGGATTACAACCGAGGTATACAATAAGATCGGATCTATTACGAACTTCACCAAGTGTACATCCTGCAAGACCAATTTCTTGTATAGCTAAAACTGAAGGACCATGACAGACTGAAGGACAATGATCCCAAATAGCTCCTACCTCTTCAGCTAGTTTAATGCTTTCTCTATGAGTGTCAGCATCAGTTGATCCAAAGCCATAAAAAATGGGATATTCAGCTTTTATCAGAATTTTCGCAGCTTTTTCTGCTGCTTTCTCATAACTTGTTTCTATTAGTTGATTTCCTTTCCTAATAATCGGCTTTAGTATTCTCTTCGCTTTTTTGCGTCCCTTAACCTTTGCAGCCCCTAGCTGACAAGCATTTCTAACTTCTAAGATTTCATTGTTCTCTATAACAACCTCGAGATCATCACATAAACTCCCGCAAAAAGGGCAGACAACATCACTAATAACTTCCATGTAATAACCTCATTTCTCTTTATTCTTTTCAACAAGTAGTTTTGCAAGCAAGTTTTCTATTGTTGGAACTGATTTTTTTGTTTTTCTAATAGTAGCTTTTACACCTTTAAAACGTGGAACTCCTATTCCTGCTTTCCCTGTAGGTATGATCCAATTTGCATAGATTCCTAAAGGAATGAATATTATTCCTTCATGAGGAGCATCTTTAGATTCCTTTGCTTTTACAACAATTTTCCCTACTGATGTTTTAACCTCAAGGTTTTCATTTGTAACAAGTCGTAATTTATCCATATCGTTAAGATCCAAAAAACAAACGCCAGTTGCTTCCCTTGCTTCCTCTGAAATTTTGATGCCAGCTAAAGTAATACCTTGTTCAATTGTTCGTCCAGTAGTTAGGATAACTTCAAGAACATCAATAGGTTCAGACATAACAGTTACCATGCAATCTTCTATTTTTATCAGTTTTAACAATTGCTATTTATTGTTTGTAGTATGTTAAAACTGCTTAGATATTTTTTCCACTAAAGTTGCTCTTTGAATTTCAACATTAATACTGTTTATAACATGATTAAGTATTATTACTTGAACTCCTGCTGTTAACATGTCCCAGGAATCAATATATGGAGCTAAATAGAGAGAGATATTACTGTTATCAGATATGAGATTCATTTTCATGGAATGAATAACCACCTTAGCGAAATCATTATGAGTTTTTATTTTAGCTAAACTATCTTCTCGAATTTCATCAATTAATTCATCAATGAAATGTAATCTACTTTTTATGTAGGTTTTAAGAGTCAATAAAACATCATTCAATCTATCAATACTCACTTTTTTAATGTCTAAAGTCTTGAATCTATCTGAACTTGATCCCGATTGTTGTAAAACTAGAGCCTCAACTAGAAGGGTTGCCTCATCTAAAGTATGTCTTAGTTCTTTTTCCGCTTTCTCTTTTCGCGGTTTCATGTACCTTCTAGTCTTAAACATATAAATCGCCGGATTATCTTTAGCGAGTATACTAGTACTATATAAACTCACTTTTAGGAGTTGAAATTTGCCCAAGATATTTTACTCAAGAATTTATTGGAAATTTATATTTTTAATGAACTAAATAACAATATATATGAGTGAAAAGTAAATCTAACAAAAGTGAGTGTGAATTTTGCGACCACATGAAAGAATAACTTATCGCATAACCATTGACGTTACAAAATGTAATGGCTGCAATAATTGTACGACTGCTTGTCCTGTAAATGCTGAACTAGAACAGCGAAAAGACCTAGATACAGGTAAAGATGCTCGAGTAATTGCTATAAAAAATGGTGTGGCTGTTGTTATCAATCCCTTTCGATGTGATGGTTGCGGAACCTGTATGATTGTTTGTCCGGAAGATTGTATCGATATTACCTTTATTCCCTTAACTGAGTATGAAGATGCAAATAAGGAAAAGTCGAAAACATAATTATAATCCAAAATTTAACAAATTGGCGTTTCAAAATGACTCGAGTTTCAACTGTATCTAGAAAATCTAATCAGGTAGTAACTGAAAGGAAGGAAAGACACTCAACTACCTCCTTAATTTTAGATACAGATAAATGCACAGGTTGCAATATCTGTTGGACTATCTGCCCTCGAGATGCCATTGAACGTGGTCCGATAGGAGCTTCAAGAAGAAAAAGAGTGTCAGCACCACCAATTAGAATTAATTATCACAAATGCATTTTCTGTGGATTATGTGCTTATATTTGTCCTTTTGACGCCTTAAAATTAATGATCAATAACAAACCTGCTGAGAAAATTAAGCGAGGAATCTCTCTTCCTTATCTAGAGGGTGAACGAGTAGATTGTAAAAATACAGGTGGTACTGCTCTCAAATATTTTGAAGGAGAAATCAAAATAGATAGTAAACGCTGTCCGGGTGGGTGTTCAACTTGTATTGCTGTGTGTCCTGTGGATTGCTTATCTTTACCTATTGCTCCAAAAGATAAACCTTGGAAAAAAACTCCAAAAGTGAAAGTAGTTGAAGAAGATTGCTTGTTTTGTGGTGCTTGTTTGTTTGCATGCCCAACAAAATGGGCTATAAAAATAAACCGGACTTTTATAAAACACAGTGAAGAAGGTTCGAGTAGTCAGGTCTGGAAGAATATGGAAGAGAAATTGTTGAGACCTGTTCGTTCTCGCGACTGGTTTTTTGAGGTAAAATTAAAAACTTCTCCTGGAGGTGAAGAAAAATCAGCACCAAAAAGAAAAGAGCTAATGGAATCATAATTAAGAATGGTTTAGTCTTTGACCCTGCAAATAAAATAGACGGGGAGAAAAAGGACATTGTAATAATTGATGATAAAATTGTGGATCCTTCCAGCGTAAGATCGGATACAAAATTCAAAACTATTGATGCTACTAATTTAGTTGTGATGCCTGGGGGAGTTGATATTCATGCTCATATTGCAGGTCCAAAAGTCAATGCCGGTAGATTACTACGACCTGAGGATCATATGATAGATACTCATAAAAGAACCCCTTATGCTCGAGCTGGTGTTGGTCGTTCCGTTCCATCTACTTTCTATACTGGTTATGCTTATGCAAAACTTGGATATACTAGTGCAATGGAAGCTGCTATGCCCCCTTTAGAAGCACGACACACTCATGAGGAATTAATGGATATCCCAATTATAGATAAAGGGGCATTTACCTTACTTGGTAGTAATTGGTTTCTACTTGAACGAATAAGTAATATGAAAATAAATGAAATGTGTGCTTTTGTCTCATGGTTATTGTATGCTTCCGGTGGACATACAGTTAAACTAGTTAACCCTGGAGGAGAAGAGTCTTGGGCTTGGGGAAAAAATGTCTGTTCACTAGATGATAAAATTACTTACTTCAAAGCAACGCCACGTAAAATCATCAAAACGTTAGCTGAAGTAAATGAGAAATTATCCTTACCACAAACAATTCATCTTCACACAAATAATCTTGGTGTGCCTGGTAATTTTGAAATTACTAAAGAAACTATGGAATGTCTTCGAGGTATAAAACCAAAGAAGGGGAGAGAAACCAATGTTCATATCACACATATTCAATTCTCCTCTTACGGCGGAACAGATTGGCGAGACTTTCGTTCTGAAGCATCAGAGATTGCTCATTATATTAACAAACACAAACACGTCTCTTGTGATATTGGTCAAATTGTTTTTACCAATACTACGACAATGACAGCCGATGGAGCTTGGGAATGGGCTTTAAGAGGGATAACAGAAAGCCTTGCTTGGTCACCCAGGTCCGGAGCAAAATGGATGAATGCACAAGTTGAATTGGAATCCTGTGCAGGTGTTGTTCCATATATTTTTAGGAGAAGGAATTCCGTTAATGCTACTCAATGGGCAATTGGTTTGGAAATGCTATTATCATTAAATGATTTAACAAAAGTTAATATTTCAACAGATCATCCAAATGGTGGTCCCTTTACTTTCTATCCTATGATTTTTAGTTGGCTTATGAGTCAAAAAGCACGACAAAATCTCCTTAAAAGAGCAGATAAAGCTGCGACCGAAAGAAGTTCCCTAAAAGATATTACAAGGGAATTAAGTCTCAGTGATATTGCTCAGGTTAGCAGAACAAGCGCAGCGAATATTCTAGGATTAACAGATAAAGGTCATTTGGGAGTTGGTGCTGATGCAGATGTTGCCATCTATGGATTTAAAGCACCACTAGATAATTTAAATACAGAGTATAAAGCCATTGAGAAAGGATTTTCAAATGCAAAATATACAATAAAAGATGGTGCGATTGTCTACAAAGGAGGAAAAATCGTAGCTAGTCCGCAAGGACGAACTTTCCGCGTAAAAGCTGAAGTTCCTGAATCTTGGACAGCAATGATTCAAGATGCCATAGAAGAACGTTTTCGACAATTCTATACTGTCACTCTAAATAATTATGCTATTCAAAAAGACTATTTCCCTCGAGAAGAATTGATAGTCACTAAAGTAAGATAATTTTGGTTGGTGAATTAATGACGACTGTAAATTTGACCTTGAAAAAATCTGCAACAAAATCGAATATACCAATCGAAGCTGAAATAATTTCTCCAGATAATTTCTTTGATAAGGATTTGACGGAAATTAGTCAATTATCTATTTGGCGAGGGAATAAAGAATTAACAATTAATCAAGTTTTTACCATTTCTGGCAATCATGTGAAAGGTGGAGAAATCAGTGATCTCAAAATAATTCTGAATGGTGACTTATCGAAGTTTAAACGAATCGGACAAAAAATGTCTGAAGGATTAATTGATATTAAAGGTTCAATAGGCATGCATTTAGGAACACACATGACTGGTGGAAAAATTATTGTTCAAGAAAATACCGACGATTTTGCTGGAGCAAATATGAAAGGTGGAGAAATACATATTTTAGGGAATGCCGGTCACTATCTTGGTGGTTCTGTGAGAGGTGATTGGCGAGGAATGTCAAACGGGAAAATAAGAGTGGAAGGGAATATTGGAAATGAATGCGGAGTTTGGATGAGGAAGGGAATTATCGAAATAGGTGGAAATGTTAACTTGTTTCTTGGCATACATATGCACAATGGTCTGATTGTTGTAGATGGTGATGTAGAGGAACGAGCTGGAGCTGAAATGACTGGGGGTATCATTGTTATAAATGGTAAACTCAAAAAGAATCTTCCATCATTTGAATTTGTGCGTAAAAAAGAAGACATAGAAATTGAGAATTACGGTATAATTGCTGGTAATTATCTTGAATTTAAAGGAGATTTTGCTGAGAGAAAACAAGGATCGATGTTTCTCTTAGAAAGCAAGAACACTCATTTACTTTGATTTTTTCTTATTGAACTTGGTTGAATCACGATATTTTATACCGTACTAGTATAAACACTGCGTGATGCTAAATCATATATCGTTTCTAAAAGATTCAAGTTAACAATATCTTGTTCAAAAGATATGATACCATTTGCAGAAATTTCAACATCAAATTGAAAATTCACTTCTCTCAGAGTAATTTTGATTTTATGATTCTTTGGTTTATACATTTTCAAATTTTCAAGATAGAGCTTATTGTCGCTAATAAGAACTTCAAGATTTCCGGATAAATTCTCATCAATGCCCAGATCACTGAGTGTTAATGATTGAGGAGTAATTTTTAGTCTTGTTTTTGATAATCTAATATAGAAATTCAATAAATCGAAATCGCAAGGTGAAAAACGCAGATTAATTCGTTTACTAAGAAAATCTATGGCTCTTTTTATGTGTGTTTTTCTGCCTGTGAAAAAACAAAGGAATATTCCAACAGGGGTTTCTAAATCAACTGGTGGGTCGATAATTTTTATCGATGTATCATCATATACAATCATAGTCTCAGATCGCATTGATGGAAGTGTTCTATGAGGGAAAGCAAATTTCTTTTCATGCATTGTATAATATTTGCCTTGAAAGAAGCTACTTGCCAAAGGATCAAAAGTAACAAATTCAGTATCAATTGAAGGATTTCCAAAGTCTATACTTGCAAACTGCTCATCAGTAAGGTGTTCTTCACCGATTAAATAACCCCAATACAATGCGATTGTGTTCAAAGCAATCAACTCAAATTTGCTTATTGTTATAATAGAAAACAGTCTTAATAAAAATTTCATATGAGGACTGAAATTATGTATTTTTTATCTATTACATATTCATATATCGTTCTGCAGCTGAGGGTTCTTGTTCTTCTTCAGCATCTTTCAACATTCTTCTTCTAATTTTTGCTGCAATATAGATTCCAATTGTTATAAAAAGCAATATACCTATTCCAGAGATTAATCCAATAACCCAAGGTTGAATATTATTAGATTGATAAGTATAAGTCAAATCCAAGTTTGCAGGTGAGCTGTTAGGATTAAAGAAGACAAAATAAATTGATCCGTTTATATCAGTTGTAGTTTTACCACTATCTTGAATTCCATCATAATACCCGATGGTTTCAAAATAAGCAG
>JAGMDP010000290.1 GCA_023128635.1 Candidatus Heimdallarchaeota archaeon
CATATTTCTTTTATCTTGATATCTCAGTAGATTGCATATTAACTCTGGGGGTAATTTACAATTGGAGTTTTTTGAAGTAGGAAAAAACATTGTTATGGTAAATCCATCAAAAATCGGAAGTAATATAGTTTGTATAAACACTGAAGAAGGACTTGTTTTCGTAGATGCAGGAATATTAGTAGGGAAGGCGAGAGAATTTAGACAAGAAATGGAAAAGAGATTCAAGAAGAAAACCATAAATCTAATATTAACACATGCTCATCACGATCATTTCTTCGGGATGAAAGCTTTTGCAGATATTCCAAAAATTGCTTCGAATGCTACTAAGAAAATCATCAAGGAAAGATTAGCTAAAGAATACGCTGGGGATGGGATTAAGAAAGCACTTGAGCAATTTCTTGAGTTCAAAGATTATTTCGCAAATATGACGATTAGTGAAGATGAGATTTTGGAAGTTGTGAATCAAACTGATGCTGTTGTTGTTGAAGTTCCTCAAGAAGGATTCCCAGAAAAACTAACAATTGGAAATGATGAAAATAAAATAATTATCACAATCACCGGTGGTCATTCACTCGATTCAGCAACCGTTTATCTTCCTTCAGAGAGAATTCTCATAACAGGGGATGAATTCTACCACTCACAAGTACCATTATTAGCAGGACCACCAGAAAGCCATGAAAATTGGTTGAAAGCACTCAAGAGCTGGGAGAAATTAGATGTTGAAACCGTTATACCTGGTCATGGTGCTCCGATAGAAATTGAGTATGTTGTAAATGCTAGAAAGTTTGTTGAAAAAACCTTCAAAATAGTGAAGGAATTAAAAGAGAAGAATGTAGAAGTGGACGAAGTAATCAAAGATGAGAGATTAAAAGATTATTACGGCAAATCCGTTTGGATAAATCCTTCTTGGTGGAAAGAATCATTAAAAGCACTCTATAAGATTCTATAAAAAAAAGAATTGAAGATTTTGTCAACATGTATTTTTGACAAAATCATTTTCTACGTTTTCTAACTAATATTACCATAATTGAGATGCCTAATGTAATCGTTGCAACAGCGGCTGTTAAAACAATCCCTGCTTCTACAGTGACAGTTATCGTTTGATTATCAGTGATTGTTTCAGGAGGAGGAGGAGTAATCGTAACTGGTGGTAAAGTAATTGTAACAGCTGGAATATCATTTGGATCATTTGGATCTGAATCCTCATTGACTTCAAGAAAGTCTGTGAAGCCATCGCCATCTGTATCTAAGCTATTAGGATCTGTTCCGTAAGTAAGAATTTCCTCATCATCAGATAGTCCATCGCCATCTGTATCTAAGCTATTAGGATCTGATCCGTAAGTAAGAATTTCCTCACCATCGGATAGTCCATCGCCATCTGTATCCATGCTATTAGGATCTGTTCCGTAAGTA
>JAGMDP010000291.1 GCA_023128635.1 Candidatus Heimdallarchaeota archaeon
ATCTATCTTTGTTTTCGGAAAATCTTTTGATGAGATCCTCTTTACACACAATCTCTATTGCATTCAGTTTTAAATTCAAATGGGATGGTAAGGCTATTGTTTTTTCTTTAATTGCTGTTCGAATCAAGTCTTTTACATAGCAAGGTTTTTTCGAAAGCAATACTTTCCATCTTTTTTCGATTATTGCCGGTCCAAAAACAACTTCTTCTTCTTGTCTAGAATATTTATTGAGAAACTCCCATTGAGCATCATTGTTAACGGGTGGGCCATCGTTCCATTGCAAATATGGCGTGTGTTGTTTTTGAGTGAGAATTAAGGTGATAATCTCATTATAATTCACGATAGAATCGACTTTAATTGGTTCCATAAGATTTTTCACCAGATATTTGAAGAAGCTTTTTTCGAATCTCCTTAATTGCCCCCACAGAATGTCATCAGCTAATTTTGGTTCTTTATGAAAAATCGCACAAACATTTAATGTGGAATCTTTCATAAACTGGAGTTTTTGTTTTGTAATTTCTATTTGCTTCGGAAAGAAGAAATCTTTAGAGGGATTTTTCAGATAATTTTGAGCAGCTGCTATAAAACTAGATAGGGTTTGCTCCTTAACTGCAGAAGCAACGTTTCGATTCTCATCTGTTGGATCAATTATAATAAAGGCATCATCTTTGAATTTCTTAGTATCAATGACAAAATCCTTTTGAAAAGCAAGTTCAGCGTCTATTAATTGATTAGCATTTTTTAATACATTGAGAAATTTTCCGTCATTATGAATAATCAGTAATTCTACAAGATAACCTGAGAAACCATGGACCTTTATCTCAGCCCCATATGTTTCTGTCCCTTTCATGAACTGCTTTAAGAGACGAACCTCATCATTAGAAGCTACAGACAGGTTTTGCTTTATGAATTGTTTGTGTCTCGGAGAACGATCTACAGCACTTCTAAGTTCTCTGCCAGGTTCGAATTCATAGCTGGGGAGAATCTCTATTACTATACCATCTGTGACAGCATACAAATAGGGATGCTTAGAGTGTTTTTTTATCCAATCCAGCTTTATTCCTTTCTTTATTTCTTTCAATAAATCTTCTGGAGACAAGGCACTATCATAAGGCAAGATAACAAAGATATCTATATCCATGTGTCCCGAAATCCAAGTATCTCGAGATAAGGAACCTATGAGTTCAATTTTTGCTTGTATGTTTGCATCTTGAAGTGTTTTCTCAATCTTTGATGATAACTCAGCGTATTTACTCTCAAGTGTTTCTCTTTCCTCTTTTGTTGGACGAATTCTCTTTAACACATCCAACTGGATTTGCTGATATCTTTCTTCAAGAGTCATTTCTTTTACCTTCTATCTTGTATATTTAGTCGACACTATTAACTTCGAACAAATCAGTGTAAATGGGTCCCTGAGGTGTTCTGTCACTTTTCTTCAATTTGAAGGAATTAACTACTATCTTTCCAAATTCTGTTTTTTCATTCTCCTTTAATTTACTTATTAAAGGATTCTTATCCCGTATACGTTTTACTCGACCAATAGTCAAGTGTGCTCTAAACGGTCTCTTCTCCTTTTTAAAATTAAATTGCCCACTTAAGCCTTCTATTTTACTTGCTACTGCTGCTAATTCTGCAAAACCATTTGTAACTCCAACATAAATAGCATTAATATAACTAAAATTTGGTAAACAGCCTAAACCGATTAATTCTAAATTAAAACTACTGAATTTTATTTTCTCTGCTGCTGTTTGTATTTCTGGGATTATTTTCTCCTCTACATCACCTAAGAATTTCATCGTAAAATGAAGATTCTCAGGAACAACGAAAGCAATGCGTGTATCTGGTAGAGTTAATTCTGCTTGAATTTCTGTAACTTTTTTCTTAATTTCTTCATCTTTAAGATCAACCGCAAAGAAAGCTCTTACTTGCATTAGTGATTACTCCTATTATTCTAAAGCATAACTTTCAGTTAATTAAATTTTTAGTGGAAATATAGAATAACATAGAACAGTTTTTATTCTAGATGCAAAAAGAGAAGCATAATGCTTCCAAATAAAAGTGATGAGTATGTTCCGTTTTAAAGTCATTGCTAAGAAAAATCCTACAGAGAGCTTTCGTAAGATTGCTACCGCTTTAAACGCAATAGTTGAAGGTGAAGTTTTGGAAGAAAAAGTGGGCGAGGAAACTTATCTCTACATAGAAAAGAAAAACTATTCTTCATTAGGGAAGCTTTACGAATTACTCAGACAACAAAGAATTCTAGATGTTGCTCGAAAAACTCTCAGAAATGGAATTGTAGGACAAGGAACTTTTTTTTATGTGAATAAGCAAGTTGCATTTGTAGGGAAAATTAATTTTTGTGATGAAATAGGTGAATCCCCATTAGGACCTATAAGAGTTGAATTAGAACACGAAAATATAGATCATTTAATTGATTGGCTTACACCCTTTACAAAAAGAGGTGTGGAAGTAACATTAGTGAAGAAATTCCCTTAAAACGAATTATTTATAATTTAGTCATTCTCTAAATCGCGACGAGTAAGATTTATTTCTAAACCATCATGAGCAATGATAGCGATCGGATATTCTTCTCGAGCCTCTTTTTCGAGTGTATCATCCTCTTTGAATCTCGGGGAGATATGAGTTAGATACAATCGTTTTGCATTTGCTTTTTTGGCTATTCTTGCAGACCATCGAGCTGTGGAGTGCAGTCTTTCTTTAGCAATTTTCTCGTGTTCGTCACCATAAGTCGATTCCATGATTAAGACATCAGCATCTTTTGCAAAAGGAACAAACTCATCTTCTACATAAAGTCCATCAAATGCAATGACAATCTTGAACCCTCTTCTTTTTGGACCTAAAACCATCTCTGGGACAATGACCTTGTTTTCTTCTGATAAAACAGATTTTCCTTGCTGTAGCTCCTGCCATTTCTTCCCCTTCTTCACTTTAAGTTTCTTAGCTTCTTCTTTATTGAATCTTCCAAGTCGATCCTTTTCAATATAGGCATAAGCCATTGTGTATACTGAGTGCATGACTCTTTTTGAAACAATTTTATAATCTTCTTCATCACACACAACTCCCTCTTCAATTTCCCGAATTTCTATTGGAAAAGATAAGCCGTAATTTTCTTTTTTGCCCATCATAGAATCAAAGAAATATTTCGTTCCTATTGGACCATAAATTACTATAGGTTTTGTTCGTTCCATAAGTCTCATGGTATTTAGAAGTCCAAAGATACCATAAAGATGATCAGCATGCAAATGACTGAAAAGAACTTTTGTGATCTTCTGAAAGTTCACATTAAACTTCATCATTTGATATTGAGTTCCTTCACCACAGTCAAAAAGAATTATTTCGCCAGTTTCTCTCTGCATTGCTATACTCGAGAGAAAGCGATCTTTCTGGGGAACAGATGCAGATGTTCCTAGGAATGTGAGCTTCAAGGTACTCATTTCTTAACAAATACTCCTACTCTTCTTGTAAGTGATTTATGAATGTAAATTTTTTCGAAAATGCTTAAATTAAAGTTATGCTCCTTTGCGATATCTTCTAACGGAATTTCATCCAACATCCCGATTGCTAAAACTCCTCCTGCAATTAAAGCATTGGATGCTTCAGAAAAGAATTGCTCCAACAAATCTTCAACTTCTTTTCCGTAGGTAGAAGTTGAGCGACCATATGGAGGATCTGTTGCAATAGATGGGACATTATTTTGAAATGGCAAATTTCTTGCGTCACCCACGAAGATATGATATGATGAATTTGGTTTGTAATGTTCAATATTTCGTATTGATCCTTTTACCATTCTTTTATCTATATCCAAACCAACAACATTACAATTCATGAGAGCTCCCTCGAGTATTATCCCTCCTGGACCACAAAATGGATCTAACAGAAAATTCTGAGTGCTCGCTTTCGATAAATTTGCCATCATTCTTGCAAAACGAGGTTCCAAAGTTCCGGGTTTAAAGTAAGGTCTTCTATCAGC
>JAGMDP010000292.1 GCA_023128635.1 Candidatus Heimdallarchaeota archaeon
ATTCTTGCTTATCGTAAAGCACTGGAATCTAAACCTGATTCCGATGATATTTGGTATAACTTAGGGAGATGTTACTGGGAATCCAATCAGCTTGACATAGCCATCACTTGTTTTGAAGAAGTTGTTAAACTTAAACCAACTATGTTTGAAGCTTTATATCGATTAGCTGCTTTATATCAATCTACTCGACAAACTGACAAAGCAATATGGGCAAATGAGGAATTATTAAAAATTGAGCCCGAATCATTTGGTTCGCTTACGAATTTATGTGTACTTTATATGAAGAAGAAGGAGTTGGATAAAGCTCTTGATAATTGTCAAAAAGCAGATAGAATTCTTCCCAATGATTTATTCGTTTTAGCGTTGATGGGTGAAATTTATCTCGAGCAAGGGAACAAAGAAAAAGCTGAGGAAAAACTCCTCGAGTGCTTGGCAGTTAACCCTGCATACATTAAGGCTAAGGATTTACTAGCCCAACTTAAGACTAAATAGTATTTTTTTTAAAGAAAAAGGGAAAAGATGATAGAAAGTTCATTTCTATCATTGTCGTTTTGCTAAACTTTTTGGATATTTCATTTGTAATACAAAGAAAGTGCATACTGCTAGAGCAATTGTTCCCATTATTATTAAGAAATTACCCATTATGTATGGTGTGTGCATTCTATCTGTGAAGTCAAAACCAATTTGACCTATTGAACCAATGACTAATGTGAAAGCAATGATATTTATGAAAAGCAGTGTTAGCAATGAAAGTATTTTCTTGTTAATACCGACAAAGAAGCTAATTATAAGCAGTATTGCCCCGAATAATGCATAAATTAGTTCGAGATTTCGTGGTAGAAATGTAATTCCTAAATTAGCAAAAGTATCGAAAGTTGTGGTAACTCGAATAGTAAACCAGTGAACGGATCCAAATATGCCTAAGGTTACTAACCAGAGGATAATAATGAATTTTTCATAAATTGCAAATTCATCTTGCTTAGTGAATCGCATACCAAAGATTACTAACAGTCCAATTGTGAAGAAGACTATTATCAACAATCCAATAAAGCTTAGATTCAAAAATTCGAATTGTTCGAGAACATTACCACCGACTCCCAAAGATCTTGGTGCGAATAGATGTGCGAATAAGAATAGGAACACATAACTCAAACTAAGAATTA
>JAGMDP010000293.1 GCA_023128635.1 Candidatus Heimdallarchaeota archaeon
GTAAATAGACATACTGAGAATTCTCAAGCAATTGCAGAATTCTTAGAAGATCATTCAAAGATTAGAGAAGTCTATTATCCTGGGCTTACAAGTCATCCCCAACATCAATTGGCTAAAAAGCAAATGAGAGGTTTCGGTGGCATGGTCAGTTTTTGCGCTGGCAAATCTGATAAGGACGGTGTCGATTTCATTAATAATTTAAAAATAATCAAACGAGCAACTAGTTTAGGTAGTACGAGTTCTCTAATACAAGCATCCGGAAGTATGCTTTATCTTGAATTTACAGAGAAAGAGAAAAAATCTATTGGCATTAACCCCGGCTTCGTAAGATTCTCCCCTGGTATAGAAGATAAGGATGATTTAATAGAAGATATTGATCAAGCACTAAGCAAAATCTAAGAGTGTAAAAACAGACTATTGAACAACCAACTTGTTCATTTCTGTTATTTTATCAGCTATATTACAGATTGTTCTATATCCCTTTTTAGGATCTTTGCAAGGTAGAACTATACTGCAAAAAGGGTCCGACTTTTCGAGTAAAACATCTTTATGTGTTCTATCTACAATCCACTTATTTTTTGGGTATCCCTTAACTGGGAAGGTTTGTTCTCTATCTGAAAATAGTATTCCTTTAACTGAACACTGATTATATCTTGGGTTTGCTGGAAGATCATGCTTAATCTCATGAAAGGCATCAAGATGTAACTGTACTAAATTATGTCCAGTAGCATATTGAACACATTCTATGCTTCCTTGAAAACGTGGATTTACTTCCATGAAGAAAAGCTTTTCATTTTTAATTGTGAAATCAACTCCATTTGAACCCATTAATTGAAGTTTTTCGAATAATTTTCTGATGGATTCCAAATGCTTTTCCTCTAAAGATGGATCTTTTTTATATGAATCATAATTTAAGGGGACAACATTTCCTGAATACGCAAATTCGCTTGGTGCTCTAAGATTCTTATCTCCTATTAATTGTTTATTAACTGAAAGAATTTGCACTTTATTTTTTAGACAATTCACAGTAGAACTAGCATCTATACCTTCAATGTATTCTTGTACCCAGATTGTTTTTTCTTGTTCATCATCTTTAGAATCAAAGAAATCCTTCAAATCACTGAGATTTTTCCAAAGTTTAATCCCAGCTCCTCCTCCACCTCCATCCCCTCGAGTAACTAGCGGGAATGAATAATTCTTTGCTATTTCGATTAATTCTTGATAATTATCTGCTGATTCTAGAATTGGAATTTCAAAACCAGCATTTTTCGCTATATTGTTTATTTTATGTTTTTGACGAGTTAAGTCAAATTTCTTTGGGTCATTTGCATATACTTTAGGACCTATATCTTTGAATTGTTTAACTAATTCATGATATCTATCAAAAGCTGAACCAAGGATAATTCCATCAAAATCTCCTTGTTCATCTGACATTATTTCAGCTAGATAATACAAGTATTCTGCAGGTCGTCGGTGTAATGGACGATGTAATAATTCCCCTGGTTTTTGTCTTAGTACTGAAAAGCAAATCTTAGTTAGTTTTAGTAAATCATAATCTCCAAAATAGTCTATTACACCAATTTCATGCCCTGCTTGTACAGCTGATTTTGCAATGGGTCTTGCATTAAATCCTACAACTAGAATTTTCATTTATTATCATTACTCTTTCAATTCGGAAACTTTTTCTGTTATTTTCTGGAAAATTCCTAGACCTTGATTGAACCAATCCCGAAATTCTGGAACATCTTTTTCTCTGAACATTAACAATTGTTCCATTAATTGAAATTGCAATAACGCTTGTTCAATGAAGAGATTATTATACATCTCCTCATAATTCCTTACAATTGTTTCTGTTTCATTAAGAGTTATCCCTAACAGTTGTAGATTTCCTCGGAATTCCATAATCGTTTCTGCTTTTCTTAAATTTTTTATATAGCGTATCATTAGAAATAATTTCTGATCATATGATGATCTGTATCTAAGAAGTAACACTAATTTGTTGAAAAA
>JAGMDP010000294.1 GCA_023128635.1 Candidatus Heimdallarchaeota archaeon
AAAGCAACAACCTCCGGCGAGACTACTATCAAGAATCTGCTAGCAATAGGCGAAGCTGCATGCACCAGTTTCCATGGAGCAAATCGTTTAGCTAGTAATTCATTACTCGAGGCTTTGGTTTGTGGAAGTAAAGCAGCTAAACTTGGTTCTACTATTTGCATAGATAGTGGGGCTCCCTCAAAAAGACCATTTCCAAAATGGGATCCTGGTGAAGCAGAAGATTCTGATGAAATGGTTATTATAAAACAAAACTGGGATGAAATTCGTCGTTTCATGTGGAACTACGTTGGAATTGTTCGTTCTAATAATCGTTTGAAAAGAGCTGCACACAGACTTGATATTGTCACGAAAGAAATCAATCAATTCTATTGGGACTTCAAGATTCATCCTCATTTACTAGACCTCAGAAACTTGGCACAAATTGCAGAATTAATAATTAGATGTGCTAAAGGTCGAAAAGAAAGTCGAGGAGTACACTACTCAATTGATTTTCCAATGAAATCAGATGTCCTATATAACACAGAATTACAGATTTCAATGGTAGATAGAATTCCTATTAATGACGAATTATGAATTTGTGTGAGTAAAATGGATAAAAACAAAATTCTACAAATTTTGTTTATAATTCTAACATGTTTACCATTTCTAGCTATTATCTTACTAGGATTAGCTATTCACTATTATCCAGGCGGTCATTTATTAGATAATTTCAATGAAGGATGGAGTTTTCTGTACAATACTGTAAGTGACCTCGGTCATCTAATTGCGTATAATGGAATTCCTAACACAATTTCCAGAATTTTATATAGAATTGTTTTGACAACGTTATTCGTTAGTTGTTTGACTTTCTATTCTATCATCTGGATATTTTTCCAGGATAGAAAAGCAACAAAATGGTTGAGTTGGATTGGATCATTTTTTGGGATAACTCTAGCAGGTTTGTATATTGCTTTAGCTTTTATTACAGATGACACCCATCCTTTTGCGCATTTAAAGATAATATACTTTGCTGAATCAGTTCTTGTTACAACAATCATAATCTATGATATTGTATATTTCTTGAAAAAAGATTTTTCGAAATTGAATACTTATTCACTTCTAGCACTGTTTATTGTTTCAGTCTTGTTGATGCTCACAGTAGCAATTGCTCCTCGTTTTGGAGATATTTTATTTCATGCTTCGCGTCGAGGTGGTCATGTAATTTACACCTTTATTGTGACCTTTATTTATGGCTTACAAGGAATTGGTGCTTACCTGTATGTTAAGAAACAAACAAAAAACAGACTAAATACAGAATTACTAAATAATCAAATATAAAAAATGAAAAAAGAGAAATGGTAATTATTTTTGAGATAGGACTTGATACCATTTCTTTAATGATGTTTCTTTCCACGTTTCACGTTTAGGTGGATGAAACTCTACTTCGTTTGCTTTCTCAACAATTTTGTCCTCTGAAAATCCTTGAGTGATCATTTTACGCATTAATACAACAACTTTATCAAAATAATCAAGATATTCTTGGACCTCAACTTTTGTGGAAAGTGGACCATGTCCAGGAATGAAGTATTCCACATCTAGAGAAAGGTATTCTTTGAAAGCATCAATCCATTTCTGAGGATTAGCTGATTGATCGCCTGCCCAAGGAAAACTATTAATGAAAAGATTATCTCCAGCAATCAAAGCTTTTGCTTCGGGATAGTAAACATAGGTAGAACCTGC
>JAGMDP010000295.1 GCA_023128635.1 Candidatus Heimdallarchaeota archaeon
ATTGTATCATTTTTTGTTTCTGAAGATGCTTTAGAAAATCACCCCGAGATAAACACATATGTTGAATTTTTACCTGCAGAAAACATTTCACCAGTACTATTAGGTGAATCTTTCACTATTCTGCCTAATCACATTATAAATCATGATGGCCTTAGTAAAGGAAAATCAATTTGCATTGTTGGCTCTAAACGATCAGCTGACATAAAGGATGAATTTGATTATAGGAATTTCGAAGAAGAAATGACTAAATTTGATGATATTTTTCAGAAATTGCTTACTAAAGCATAAAACCTTGACTAAAGAAAATCTTTTTATGTTTTTAACTCGCATTTAGAATTAACTTTACTAGGAGTATAAAATTATGATGAGGAATCATGTTTGCCTATATACTTAGAACGTTACCTCCTAGTGCAAACTATGTTTTTTATGTTTTAGAGCGCTTAGGACCAATGCCGCGTTATTCGATTTTAGATGAAACAAATCTGCCAGATAGAACATTAGGTTATGCACTTGATATATTATTGAAGAGGGGACTTGTTGTAAGAATATTGGATAAAAAAGATGCTAGATTAAGAATCTACCAAATACCTTCTCCAATAATTATAACCTAGGTTATATCAGGTTTAATTAAAGAGAAGTTTGCACAAGCCACTATCCGTTCAATATCTTCCGACGATGGTGGCTTTATTTCTTTCTTTTTTTGGTTTTCATAACCTGGGCACTGTGCTAAACAAAATTCACTTGAAAAATTCTCTTTGAATGGGTGACTTATTTTTGTAGGATCGAGAGAAATCATTGGATAGTAAACTGGCGCTAATTGATTTTTGCTGTTTTCAGGAATTCTTTCAAGGATTGTATCCATTGCATTTCCTAAACAAAAACCATCAATGAATTGATCCTCAGAAATTTTTTCAGAAATCGCAATACATATTTTATCACAAGTAGAACATTGCAATCTATCGATTCCAATTTCATGCAGAATTTGAGTAAAATCTACTGTATAATATGAAAAGTGTTTTTTTGGTTGCATTAAATTAAATATCTCTAATTGCTTCTCAATCTCATTTGCATTAGTTCCAAGAGTTTTTGAGTTTTTAAGAATAAAAGCAATCGGTATAATATTAGATCCTCTTTTACTCATAAGAAACCCTGAGATAGCATCCTCTAAAGATCCGCGCAAAATGGAATTTATTCTGCCCTGTGTCCCTTGAGGTAAACCACCTATTCCTGCTATTTTTTGGTCGAAAATAAATGCATCTTCTTCTTTCACTTCAAGAGATAACGTATAGTCGGGATTTGTTAAATTAACAGTAAGATTGCGTTTCTTGCTTAATGATTCAAATAATACTTCCCCAACTAATCTCTCTAAATCTTGAGAAGAGTAATCGTGATTACCTAATCTACGAGCTCGAACTGCAAAAGATCTGCCAGATTTCAAATTCTCTTTTGCAAGATCTAGTGCTGTCTTCTTAATTTCGTCTAAATCAGAACTAGTTCTAATTACATGACTGACTGAGGTGATTCCAGCTATATTTTGTGTTAAAATTGTGATAATCTTCTGGATTAATTTTTTATTTTCATGAGAATTTTTTTGAGTTTCTAGTGAGACAATTAATCTAGCCCAAGCTCTATTTATTGTAATTTTTGCATCTTCAATCCCTTTCTTTTCCAAGACAATTCTAATATTAGCAGCTAGACGTTTTTCCATTCGTCTTCGTACAGGTGGGCTTTTCAGACCAAGTTCTCCAAATCTAACAAAAATCTCACTCAAGGTTCTCACAAAAAGTATATTTCTAGTATTTTCAAAATTATCTATTGTTCGTTAATATAAAAAAAGTTGCGAAAATAAGTATGTTTTTTAAACGAATTCTAATCAGTTTCCATTTGTTCTAACATATCGCCATATGAATCCTCAAGTTCCTCTCGCTCTTCATCTGTCAATGCTTTCGCTTTTTTGACTTCTATGACCTCGAGTTTATCTGCTGGAGAGTGTTTGATCTTCCTTGTTATTGTGTAATCCTTAGATTTCGACTTGGTTAATTTAA
>JAGMDP010000296.1 GCA_023128635.1 Candidatus Heimdallarchaeota archaeon
GGTGCTTCTTGGTTGCAAAATTCCTACAGCATTCAATGGAACACTAACAACCTCATTATAACGAATAACATAATAACCTGGTTTCAAATCCCAATATTCACCATTAATGAGTTCCACAGGTTCATACTCTGGAAGCACTCTCTTTGAGTTATCAAAATCAATCGCCCCATCTCCCTTGAAAGTTAAAATTTCCTTCACAGACAGATCGAACCCATTTACTTGTGATTGCTTTTTCATATCTATTGCATCTGAGATTATTTCTGAAAAATCTCCAACCCAAATTGCAGTGTACTCATTCTCTTCTTGTTCGTTTTTCTCTACCATCGTTTACATCTCCTCAAGAAGTTAATTTTTCATGTTAATTAAAAATTGCGACTGATTTCTAAAGAGAGTTAGTCTTGTTATTTCTGTAAATTTACAATGAAAATACAGCTTTTTTCAGAAAATTTCTAATAAAGGATAGTCAAACAATAAACTATCTTTAGTTTAAAGAGTCAAAAATCAATCTTAAGAGGGTAATAAATGACATTTGTAAAAGTGAAGGATCTAACACCTGTTAAGCAACCGGGAATAAATATTCGTGTTCGTGTTATAGCAAAGAGTGACCCAAGAACAGTTAATACAAAATTTGGGAAATCTCGAGTCTGCGATTTCAAAGTAGGGGATGAAACAGGTACAGTTACTTTTAGCTTGTGGGGAAGTAAAATCAACGAAGCAAGCTTTGGTAATTTACTCGAGATAAAAGAGGGTTATTGTAATGTTTGGCAAGGAAAACCTCAATTATCTTTAGGTAGAGATGGATCAATGGAGAAATTCGAAGACGATTCATTTCCTGATGCTCAAACTATTCTTAATAAATTCATAGAAGAGAGTGCAGAAGAAGAGTAAGTTGTTCTTGAATGATTTAATTATTCATGTAACAGCTCTTCAATTATTTTTTTTTGGTGATAAAATGAATCAGAAGAAGAGTATATCATATGAAGAAATACTGCAAATGCTAGAAGAAAACGCTGACCCAGAATCTCTTGCAGGTATGGCTCGAGTTGGAATAACACCGGAAAACGCATATGGTGTAAAAATTCCTGTTTTAAGAAAAATCGCGAAAGATGCTGGGAGAAATTCCGAATTAGCTAAGAAATTATGGTCGAAAAAAACTCGAGAAACGAGAATATTAGCATGTATGATTGAAGATCCTTCAACAATAACAGAAGGACAGATGGAAGAGTGGGTTAAGGAATTTGATTACTGGGAAATTTGTGATCAGTGTATTATGAATTTATTCGATAGAACAGAATATACTGTCAAAAAAATCTTTGAGTGGACTAAACGAGAAGAGAAATATGTTAAACGAGCAGGATTTGCTTTAATTGCTCGAGTAGCATGGAGTGATAAAACAAAAAGTGATAAAGAGATTTTGGAATTCCTACCGCTTATCAAAAGAGAAGCAGCTGATGAAAGAAATATAGTCAAAAAAGCAATTAATTGGGCATTACGACAAATCGGTAAAAGAAACCTATCACTCAATGAAGAAGCAATAAAAGCAGCTGAAAAAATCGCGGAAATGGAATCTAAGAATGCAAAATGGATTGCTTCAGATGCAATAAGAGAATTAACTAGTGAAGCAGTTTTAAAACGATTGAAAAAAACATGAAATAGATTCACAAGTTCATACTTCTCGAAAACCTTTTTTGTTGTGAAATTTGATAATAAAATGCGCGAACGATGATCGCTCTGGCCCTTCTGAAAAACATGATGAAGATTTTGAGTAGAAAGTTCGCGTATTATTAATAGCACCTCTGGTCCAGCCTGGTAAGACTCGACCCTCCCAAGGTCGGAACCCGGGTTCAAATCCCGGGAGGTGCACCATATTCTAAAAAACAAGAAGTGAAAAAGATTATTTGTTCTCTTGTTCTTCCTTCATTCTCTTCATTAGTGCTCTTCGGTATTTTCCATATTTCTTTGAATGCTCTATAGAAAATCTTGCGGGAGCAGGTGAGACTGCTCTTTCTTTGCACTTGGAACAAGTCTCTTGTAAGGTATATGTTCCACATTTCAAGCATTTGTGAAGAGACATTTGTTTAATCTCCAATCTATTATTGACTAGTTTATTTCTTTCTCGTAAAAGCGAAAGATCCATTATGTCGTTCAACTATATCTTCTATTCTTTCTAAAGCATTTTCAAGAGCTCTTTCTGCAATCTTGTAATCTTCGGATTGAACTTCTAATGCATATCTGGGACTTCCCTCAGTATAAATACTGATGCTGGAGTTTTTCTCACGAACATTATCTGTGCCGGCAATTAAAGCTTCACGTAAATGAACAACTCCATCTCCACCTGGAATAGAAATTTCAACTGTACCCTTTATTTCCACAGTTGCTTTTACAATATTTTCAGAAGTAATTTTTCGGATGACTTTTGCCCAATTCTCTTCAATTCCTAAACTTGTAAGGTCCTTGAGAGTGGCTGTTGAAGCAAATTCCAAACCATAGTATAACAATTCATGATGTGTTATAAAAATATCAATAATATCATCGGCTTTTTTGCGCTCAGCTTCAGGCATTTTATCAACAATCATTTTGAATAAAGTTGCAGCAGTTTGGCCACGTTTGGCTTCTAAAAGCTTCAATTTCTTCATTTGCTCTGGAACACGTTTAATACTAAGATCAATTTGCCTTTTTGAGGGATCAATACGTAAAACTTTCGCAACGATCCGCTGTCCTTCTCGAACATGAACTCTTATGTTTTTAACCCATGTTCT
>JAGMDP010000297.1 GCA_023128635.1 Candidatus Heimdallarchaeota archaeon
TTGTAAGATTTTATTAGGAATATTAAGAAATAGGATATATTTCTAATATAGCAATATCACCATTTTGGTTATATTTATATACTAGTTTGACTTATAATAATACAAGTGATAAAAACATGCACAAGAAAAAGCACGATAGATGCAGACCTCATGGGCCTTTCATGCATGGTAGAGGACATTTCTCACCAATGGGAATGATGCCACACATGTTTAAAGGAATGCATAAATTACCCATGGCTTTCATAGAAGAAATCGAATCAAAAGAAGATGCGATTGAACACATGGAAATAATGATTAAAGGCGTGAATAAACGCAGAAAACATCTTGAGAAGAAAATGAAGAAACTAGACATCCTAGAAGATGAAATAGAAGCAGTTATCAAAGAAACAGGCAAAATGAAGGAATTCACAACCGAGGAATTCAAGAAGATCGTTAAGAAAGGATACAAAGAGTTTGCCAAAAAGATGATCGATGAAGACGACTTTTAAGATACTTTTTTTCAACATCTAAGAATGAGGAACTCATGATTCACTCATGGGTACCCACCTCTTCCAAGAGAATATATCTCCAATCTGGAGATATTTTTTTATTTATGGTAACAGAATACCTAGCTGGTAATGAAAATGGAAAGAAAGCACCACCGCAGATCTATGCCACCCTTCAGACCACATTTACCATTCGGTCCCAAATTAGTGAAAGAAATGAGTCGATTAGTTTTTCTCTGGACAATTTCAGAAGAATCCGAAGGTATTACTGGTTATGAATTACAGAAAAACTACAATGCAAAGCAAACCACTGTTTACAGAGTTCTAAAAGACATGGAAGAAAAAGAGCTTCTAACTTCAAAAGAAACGATAGTCAAAGGCAGAGCTCAAAGATTGTATAAAATTACTGAGAAGGGAAAGGAGTACTTGACAGAATTACGGGAAAAATGGACCACCAGGATTGCTTTCCTTACAGATATAGCTCCTGTAGGCATGCGTCCTCCACCAATTTTTAGAAGAAGATCTAGGATTCATGATTATTTAAAAAAAGTTGAGACAAAAGAGGAAATGCTTGAATTTCTTAAGGAGTATAAAGAACATATTAATCGCAGAAAAACTCAAGTCGAAAAACGATTGAAACATTATGATAGTAATTTGGATAAGCTTGATGAAATTTATAAAAAAGTCTCTGAAAAAGAAACCTTTGATCAAGAAGATAAGGAACAATTAGTGAAAGAGTACTTTAAATAAACGAATCTATTTTTTATCCGTTTATTTTGAGCCCTTCTCTACAGCTTCAGCTATCTTTTTAGCTAAAGCCAACACTTTGGGATCATCATAATCGCCAGGAGAAACACTCAAATCAGAATC
>JAGMDP010000298.1 GCA_023128635.1 Candidatus Heimdallarchaeota archaeon
TCCCTTTCTTTTCCAAGACAATTCTGATATTAGCAGCTAAACGTTTTTCCATTCGTCTTCGTACAGGTGGGCTTTTCAGACCAAGTTCTCCAAATCTAACAAAAATCTCACTCAAGGTTCTCACAAAAAGTATAGTTCTAGTATTTTCAAAATTATCTATTGTTCATTAATATAAAAAAAGTTGCGAAAATAAGTATGTTTTTTAAACAAATTCTAATCATAATCCATTTGTTCTAACATATCGCCATATGAATCCTCAAGTTCCTCTCGCTCTTCATCTGTTAATGCTTTCGCTTTTTTGACTTCTATGACCTCGAGTTTATCTGCTGGAGAGTGTTTGATCTTCCTTGTTATTGTGTAATCTTTAGATTTCGACTTGGTTAATTTAACCTTCTTACCACATGAGGAGCATACTAAAAATGATAATTTTTCTTCCCGAGTAGGTTTCATGAGACTTCCACATTTCTCGCAAAATTCCATTGCAGTCACCTCTATCAGCGAGACTTCGCTTTTACTGATTAACTCCTTATTATATTTTGTTACTCTATTAACAATAATTTAATTCGTTAAATTTATATAAACCACCCCACTTACAAATAAAGTTATCGGAATAACAAATAGATAGGGTATCCAAACAAAAGTCATTTGGAAATGTAATAAAGATAATAAAAAAAAAGCGAGAAAATCAGGAAGCAACAACAGTTGCATATTCTAAACTGTTAATTGGTAGTTCTTCATCCTCTTCTGTTTGCATCCACCAACCACAAGTGCATCTTACCATTCGGTCGACCTTCATGAGTGGTTCGAGTTGACATTTTGGACATCTAAATTTAATACTTACAGCAGCCATAATGCTCACCAAGATGTAATAATGTCGTTTAATAATAAGTAATTTAACTCGAGAGAGTTAATCGAAAGTATTCGAAAAAACCTAGAAAAATTAATGAAAGAAGAAGATTAAGACAGATTAGAAATTTACTTTCGAGATGAATTCAAATGACATATGAAAAAGTAACAGAGAATGTTTATGCAATAACAGATGGAAGCACAAGAGGGAATGTTGCTGCTTTCGTTCTGCCTTCAGAAATTATTTTTGTAGATTCAGGAATGAGTTTGCCTATCATGAGGAAATTCAGAGAAGAATTAGAAAAAGAAACAGG
>JAGMDP010000299.1 GCA_023128635.1 Candidatus Heimdallarchaeota archaeon
AAATTGTATCCGTTGCATGGGATATTCAGAAATGTATTCCAGTTCTGCAATTGTTCATACCAGTTTAAAACCAAACCTTGAGTATAAGGCAGACCTTTGGAAGCCTTATGAAATCAAAGTGCTTTTTCTAGCTGAATCCCCTCCTTTTCATTCCACAAAAAGCAATGTAGTCAATGATAGTTACTTTTACAATCAAAGAGAATCTCAGAGATTTTTAGGTGCTCCCTCACCTTTACTTGGAACACTTTCTTGGAATCTTTTTTGGTTATTAGGAATCAACAATAAGCTACCTAAGAAGGAAAAACTAGAGGAATTTAGAGAGAAATCGTGTTATTATATTAATGCTGTTAAATGTAGAGCGGAACGTTATAACAAAAAGAATCTAATTAATCGAACTGTTAAAAACTGTTCATTTTTCCTTGAGGGAGAAATTAAAGATTTAAATCCAAAAACAATTGTTGTTTTAGGAGAAAGAGCTCTTTATGGTTTGAAATGCTGTGACTCATTCAAAGAGTCAATACCATCGAATAGCATTAATACTCTTCTTGAGGAAACCAAGAAACAACCACTAAAGATTAAAGATTTCAAGTTGTATTTCTTACCATTACCAATTTGGCGGAATCGACAATACTTGGAATCAATACAATCAATCTTCAAGATTATTAAGAAGGATTTTCAATAACAAAAAATCAGAAATTGTAGTTAGAGTGTTTTTGAGGAAAAAGCAAATTAATACTACAACTATTGTTAATCAAGCAAATATTTAAGAAATCATTGGTTCAACCAAAATCCAATTAGTTTAGAATCGAGGTTTTCCATGCGAGTCTCATCAGATTTTCTAGTAATAGGTAGCGGAATAAGTGGATTGATCTATGCATTAAAGGCTGCTCAATGTGGCACGGTTTCTCTTCTTAGTAAAGACGAAATAACAGAAGGTTCTACTTTTTATGCTCAAGGAGGAATTGCTGCTGTATTTGATGAGGAAGATTCGATAGATATTCATGTTAATGATACTTTAGAAGCCGGAGATGGGTTGTGTCTTAGAGAAGTAGCACAAGAAATCTGTTCTGATGGCCCCAGAGTTGTTCAAGAATTAATTGATAATTATAATGTTAAATTTACAAGTAAAAAAGGTGAAATTGATCTTGGTCTCGAGGGTGGTCACTCTCAAAGGAGAGTTCTCCATGCCCAAGATAAAACAGGAATAGAACTCCAGACAAAACTTGTTGAATCAGCAAAAAAAGAACAAAATATTTCTATTTTTGAGAGTCATGTGGCGATTAACCTTTTCACAGACAACAATGTTTGTTTTGGTGCTTATGTTTACGATAAAGAGAAAGGTAAGATAAAAAATTTCCAAGCAAGTGTAACTACTATTGCTACTGGGGGAGCAGGGAAAGCCTTCTTAGTAACGAGTAATCCAGATGTTTGTACAGGTGATGGTATTGCCATGGCTTATCGTGCTGGCGCTAAAATCATCAATATGGAGTTAATTCAATTCCATCCAACAAGTCTTTATCACCCCCATGCAAAAGCATTTCTTATTACAGAAGCGATGCGTGGAGAAGGAGCAAAACTAGTAGATAAAGATGGTAATCGTTTCATGAACAAATATCATCCTAAGAAAGAGCTAGCTCCTAGAGACATTGTTTCTCGATCAATTGACGCTGAACTTAAAGCGTCTGGTGATGACTCCGTTTTTCTTGATATCACACACAAAGACCCAACTTTTGTGAAAGAACGATTCCCAATGATCTATGAGAGATGTCTGACTTTTGGCATTGATATTACTGCTCAACTAATTCCAGTGGTTCCAGCTGCTCACTATACAATTGGTGGTATTAAAGCAACAACCTCCGGCGAGACT
>JAGMDP010000003.1 GCA_023128635.1 Candidatus Heimdallarchaeota archaeon
GCATGTTTTTTATCTTCTCAATCCAACGTAACTCAGCTTTACGGGCTTCAAGATATTTTTCTTTGGAAAATTTGGATAAATCCGAAACAACATCCCTTGCTCTTGCCGAATGAGTAATTTCATAGTGCAACTCGTGAGTTTCTTTTATGAATTTGTTTTCAAGATTATCCTTTTCATCTTTGAAAACTGATAATCGGTGGTTATAGTCTTGAAGAACTAACCGATGTAGTTTTTCGTGAGACCACCATAAATTATTCTTGTCATAAAATTCAGTTGTCTTAGAACTTATAGTAGGCATACCACCTGGAAGAAAAACAGGTTTGAAAATTGAAGTACAAGGCGCCGATGTTCCTGTTATCCAATGCGTTTGGATTTTTTCATCTAGAACTGATACCAAGGATGTTGTGCTTTGAGAACGAGTAATAAAATTCCTTGCATGATTGCATATGGATTTAAAAGAAGCATTTCTAGCTGGGTTCCAATTTTCCTTTTCAGGTATGTGATCTCGTAAAATATTCATCATTGTTTTTGCATCGATTTTTCCTTTATTTTTGTTAAGAAGAAATGATGATCTTTTATACCTCTTTCTTCCTAATGCAAACATCTCTCTAATATGGTATTTTCCCTTGTAATGCTTCTGAAAATCAAATCTCTCTGGATCTTTACACCAACCCTTTTTCACTGCATGTTCTACTAGCTCAGGATGTCTGATGTCTCCAATTCCTCGGATAGATAATGTATTTGAAATTGATCTTGTGTCTTTTACTTGCTCAGCTATCCAATAATTATCTGCCGTTTCAAGAACCCAAGCATCGTTTTTATCAGCAATTAAGAATGAATTATGATAAGTCACTTTACTTCGATATCCACAATTTCCTCCTTGTCCATATAATTCTAACAAATCAATAATGACTTCGAGAGCTTCTTTGGCTGTTTTTCCTCTTTCTAAACCAAGTCTGAGGAGATCCATACCAATCAAACCCCCTTCTTTACGTCTTTTTTCTTTTGTAGTAACTTCTTCATTCCCAATAACTACCCCATATTCATTTGCGCCCATTTCTGCTCCCCAAATCCAAATTGGTTTGCATAGTAATACTTCCACAGTTTCTCTTATTTGTGGAATTGAAATATATGTTGTTTTGACTTCCGATCCAACGGAATGTTTTGTTCTGGGAATAAATACTATTTCAACCGGTTCATCGGGTTCTCGATCACTATTTTTCGCAAAAATAACTTTTCCATTTTTTGTGGAGTTACCTAAGGCAACTTGAGTATCACACATTTAGACTATCTCCATATACATTCAAGAAAATGGATTTTATTGTTAATTTACTTTATGTTTTCAAGTGTAAGTAAAAAAAAGACTGAAAACAATGTTTTTCATTAGAAAATGGAACTAACTCAAAGGTAATTCGGTGATAATAACTTTTAAATGAAAAGTTCAACATTCTAACAAGTAAATTCGAGGAAGTTATCATGAAATTCAAGAAAATAGTTTCCACTTGGTTGCATTCCAGTAATCTAGAAAAAACAAAAGAATTTATGGAGAATTTAGGTCTTTCATCAACAGCTGAAACTGAAAAACTAATTATCTTCACTTACCCTGAAGGAGGACCAAATACTGCTTACTATCTTTATCCTGAACCATTAAATGATGGTGCTCCTCTAAGAAAAGGCGGAGTTTTCTCTATTGAAGTGGATAACATTGCTACAATGTTGCAAAAATGCAAGGATGCAGGTATTTGCACACCTGATACTGAAATATTTGCACAAGAGCACTTCGTGTCCTTCTTACTAGAAGACCCCGATGGAAATTTATTCGAATTAATTCAACAAAAAGAATAGCTCATCTAGAAACTATCAAAGAGTCTGTGGTTGATTAGGAAGTGTCTAATAATGATAAAACGTATATTGTCTTTCTCAATGAAAGATTCGAAATTGCACGAATTAGATATTGAATCAGCTGTAAAAGAAAATTTAGGCACTCTCTGGATAGATATTATTGAACCAACGGTAGAGGAATTAAACAAGCTTCAAAAAATCTTCAATTTTCATTCTTTAACCATAGAAGATTGTATGGAAGCAAATCAAAGGCCGAAGATTGAAGAGTATCCGGGATACATGTTCATTATATTAGTTGGTGTAAGGGAGGTTCTAGAACAAAATGAACTTGAACCCTATCAATTCGCCATGTATTTAGGTGAGAATTACATAATTACAGTGAGAGAGAAGCGTGGTGGAATTAGTCTTAAACCAGTTCACAACAGAATTTTGTTAAAGAACAATCGCATTCTCAGTCATAAAGCAGGCTTTCTTAGTTATGTTATCACTGATACTTTCATAGATGGATATCTTGATGGCTTAGAAGAAATTGAGGATAAAATTGAAGAAATCGAAGAGATAGTCGTTCACAAACCTGAACGAGAAGTTCTGGACGAAACCTTTGATCTCCGAACTAATATATTGATTATTTTGAAAGCAATTCGACCACATAGAATAGTTTTACGAGAGTTAGCAATTGATGGATCTCCACTAATTAGTGATATTGCTCAAACATATTACACAGATGTTTATGATCATATTCTAGAAGCAAACGATACATGCTCCACTTTAAGGGATCGATTAAGCAGCATCGTTGATATTTACTTATCCTCTGCATCAAACAAAATGAATGATACAATGAGATTAATTGCAGTCCTAACAGCAGTGATTACCGTACCAAATTTAATTGCCTCTTTTGGAGGAATAAACTTCGTAGAATTTGCTGACAAAGGACGGGAAATCCTTATGTCTTGGCCTTTCTGGACTTTTATAGGTACAATTTTGATAACGACTGTTCTAATAATTTTCATATTTAGAAAAATGAAATTATAATATGACTTAAAACAAAGATTGGTGTTTGAAGTAAGTTTCATAGAGCTCTGCATATTGTCCTTTCTTCTTCAAAAGCTGATCATGGCTTCCCATTTCTACAATTTTACCATGCTCAATCATAACAATTTTATCAGCATTTTTAATTGTGGAAAGTCGATGAGCAATAATTATTGAAGTCCTACCTTTCATGATCATCTCGAGAGCATCTTGGATCATGGCCTCAGTGTACGCATCCACGCTAGCAGTAGCCTCATCAAGAATTAATATTTTAGGATCAGCAAGTAATGCTCGAGCGAAAGTAACCAATTGCCTTTGTCCTGTGGACAATCTTTTGCCGCGTTCTAAAACATCAGTTTCAAAACCATCAGGGAAATCTTCGATAAATTCAGTTGCTTGGACTGCTCTAGCAGCACGATAAACTTCTTCATCAGTAG
>JAGMDP010000030.1 GCA_023128635.1 Candidatus Heimdallarchaeota archaeon
ACTCATTATATGACTGAAGAGGAAACAATTTCTGGTGTAGTTGATAAAATCAGAACTGAACTTGATGAGAGAATCGCTTATTTTGAAGAAAAGAACCTGCTTTTAGAAAAGCAAAGAGTTTCTGAAAGAACACGGTATGACCTTGAATTACTACAATCAATTGGTTATTGTCCTGGAATTGAAAACTACTCTATGTATTTAGACAATCGTAATTTCGGTGAACGACCATTTGTTTTATTAGATCATTTTCCTGAAGATTTCCTCATGGTTATTGATGAATCCCATATTACTATACCTCAAGTTGGTGGTATGTATGCGGGAGATCGTTCACGAAAACAAACGCTAGTGAATTATGGCTTCCGACTTCCATCAGCACTTGAGAATCGTCCCCTTCAATTTGAAGAATTTAAAGCTTTCATGAAAAAAGTTATTTTTACTTCAGCAACTCCAGGACCATATGAATATGACCATAATGAAGCCATTGTTGAACAAATTATTCGTCCAACTGGACTAGTCGACCCTGAAATTATCATTAAACCTATTGAAAATCAAGTAGATGTATTGCTTGATGAAATAATAAAGCGTGTAAAAATTAAAGAAAGAACTTTAGTTACCACACTAACTAAAAGAATGGCTGAAGAATTAGCTCAATATCTAGCTGAGAAAGGGATAAAAGCGGAATACCTGCACTCAGAAATTCATACTATAGATAGAGTATCAATCCTCCGTGATTTGCGTAAAGGAAAATTCGATGTTATTGTTGGTATTAATCTTTTACGAGAAGGCTTGGACCTGCCAGAAGTATCATTGGTTACTATATTAGATGCAGACAAAGAAGGTTTTCTTAGATCTCAACGTTCCCTCACCCAAATTATTGGAAGAGCTTCAAGGAATATAAATGGAAAAGTGATTCTTTTTGCGGATAATATGACTAATTCGATCAAGAGAACAGTAGAAGATAATAATCGCAGGAGAAGAATACAGATACAACACAACAAGAAACACGGTATTACTCCACAAACAATCCAAAAATCATTGGAAGACATAACTGATGGATTAATAAAATTAGAGAAAATTCCTGCCAGGAAAGCTCAAGAATTCAGACAAATGGAAGAAAGTGATTTGGTTCTCGTTCTTATGGAGCTAAAAGATCAAATGAAAGAAGCAGCACAAAAACTTGAATTTGAAAAAGCAGCTGAAATTCGTGATTTAATTCGTGAATTAGAAGGTGCCAACTGAAAATTCAGAACCTTTAAGCAATTCTTTAAAAAGCGAGTATTTTATCTTTAAATAAGTAAAAAGACCAATTCCAGTGATGTTATTTTGGAAAATCAAGAAAAGAACCAAAAAAATTCTGAAGATGCAAGCTTTATTGTACAGAAAACTAAGAAAAAGAAATCTTCGGAGCCTATTCTTACTAAATTGAAAAATAAAGAGATTCTTATCGAAGATCACCAAGATGCAAGAATAATATATGACAATGGTTACTATGGTGTTCTCAATAAAGACAAAACCTTATCACTGAATTTTGAGGAAGCTCTTCATTTACTGGAAAGAGATGTTATACAAATCGCTGATGAAAACGGCGTTTCGCTCGATGTGAGCAATTGTGCTCGAATATTTTCTGAAAGAAAGTATAGTTTTTGGTCAGATTATTTAGTCTATAAAGACCTAAGAAATAGAGGATATATTGTAGGACAAGGCATTAGTGATGTAGTAAAATATCGTCTCTATCCACGTGGGGCAAAAATAGGTCAAGAAGTTGCGAAAATCATGGTTAGCCCATTAGGAGAGGGTATGACAATTAATATTGAAAGTTTAGATGAAATTGTAACCCAAACTCAAAGTTTGAAGAAGAAATTGTTAATTGCTTGCGTTGATCGATTGGGTGATGTTTCTTATTATGAATTACAAACACTCTTCAATTAAGAGTAAATCAGTAAATAGATGTGGGAAACAATGGCTGGGAATAAAAAAGCAATTCAAGAAATGAAAAGAAAAGCAGCAAAAGAAGCACTCAGATTCGTAAAAGATGGAATGGTCCTTGGAATCGGGAGTGGATCGACGGTTAGAGAATTCATAAAATTATTAGGAACCTCAGATTTTGACACTCAAAAAATCGTTTGCATTCCAAGTTCGTTTGATACTGAAAACATGTTAATAGAAAATAATATGGTGGTCGGATCATTAAACCAATTTCCTGTTATTGATTTAACTGTTGATGGAGCAGATAGAGTCGATAAAGACCTAAATGTAATCAAGGGTGGAGGTGCTGCATTATTAAGAGAAAAGATAATTGCTGCTGCAGCTAAAGATCTAGTTATCATTGTTGATGAATCAAAAATGGTTGATGAATTAGGAGGAAGTTTTCCCATTCCTGTCGAAGTGATTCCTCATGCTAAAGAATTCGTTAAGAGGAAATTACTAGCTCTACAAGGCGAACCCAAATTACGGATAGCTTCAGATAAACTAGGCCCTACTGTAACAGACAATGGTAATGTCATCCTAGATACAGATTTTAAAATAATTAGCAATCCTACTATATTTGAAGGAATTCTAAACAATATTCCAGGTGTTATGGAAAATGGTCTTTTCCCAAGTTACTTAGTAAGCAGAGTAATAGTTGCATCTGAAAAAGAGATAAAAATAAAGGAAAAAACATGATTTAGATAAGGCTATTTTTGCTTTGCGTGAATCGTTTCTCCTTTGTTAATCATTCTAATGATTTCCCTAGCAATAGAAGTAGCACGTTCTATTTTGATTTCACCTTTTTTGCCAATTGATCCTTGGAATAATGCCTTTTCATTTGTAGAGATTTCCACATTAATCCCTCGCAGATCTTCCTGAAAACTTAGAATAACATGTGTTTTAGTAAAGCGAATATCAACTGGTAGTTGATCTTGGAATTGAGTCTTTTCTGTTGAGTCAGCGGGTTCATCATCATAATGTAGTGCTTTGACGTCAATTCTCATACCAATTTTCTTTTCAAGTTCAGTTATAGTTTTCCCTTTACGACCAATAATTAGTGGAACTTCGTCTTCTGGTACTTCAACTCGTATTGAATTTTTACTCAATTTTGTAATCCTAATTTGCTTCGAGTTAATTTGACGACGAATAATTCTTTCAATTTCCCTTTTTTCTTGCGGTTTCATTGGTAGAGATGGTTGAGCACTTACACTGCCAACAGGAATAACCGATACTTGTTCACCAAAAACAAAGATGTCATATTTTAATTTGTGAGTTTCAAAATCTCTTACTTCAATTACTGGGCGTGCAAGATCTCTTTCTTGCATACCGGAAGGAACTTTTACTGTCATTTTAAGTTCTAAGACATCACAGATTTCTCCATCTTCGATGAAGATAACGGTATCAAGAATACTTGGTATCATTCCGAGATCAATTCTTCCAATAAAACGCTGGATAGCTTCAATTGCTTTGGTAGAATGAATTACACCAACTAATCCGATTCCCGAGAGACGCATATCAGCAAAAGCCTCAAAGTCAGGAGTTTTTCGCAGTTCATCAAATATAACGAAATCAGGTCTCATAAGCAACATGATATCAGCAGTTTTCCTAAAATCACCAGCAAGAGTTGTGTATTGTGATACTTCAGGTCCTACTTGCAGATCTCGAGGTTTTTCTACTGTCTTCACGGTTTTATTTTGCGCTGCATAGAAATCAGCTAATGCTTGCGCAAAAGTTGATTTTCCTGCACCCGGTGATCCAGCTACTAAAACGCCTTCTGCTCTCTTTTTCAATCTCTCTAGTAAATTTGCAGAGAGTTTGTAATAATCCAAATTAAGTTTTGTAATAGGTTTAACTGCTGTAATCTCAAGAGCATCAGAAAACGGTGGTTGAGCGATAACAATTCTCATAGATTCAAGTTGGATAACCTTAACCCCTGGCTCATCCATTTCAATAAATGAATCCGGTGTAACACGTGCAATGGAAAGAATATCTAGGATTAATTCATCAATTTCCTCATGAGTTGTTGGGTTTTCATGTATCTTTACTAGTTGCCAATCTCCTGGTTTTCCTTTCTTTGCTTGTGGAGCAACTTTCTCTCTGATGTGTACAGACATAGTTTGTTCATCAAAGAAATCGAAAATTCTCATAAGGGGTTTCTTCTTAGGTATTTGTTTTAGATATTCAACATTAATACCCTCAACTTCACACATAGAGACAAGAATTTTATCACTGGTGAAAACTACTGCATCGTGTTCTCGAGCTACATCTCTTATTCTCGCATCTAACTCTCCTGAAGATGCTAATCGAATTTCTTCCAGCTTTGGTCTTTCCCCTGCAAGAGTAATTGGAACCCCCATACGTTTGCATTCAAATCGAAGATTCTTTAATTCCTCTATCCCTTCAAAACCTTTGGCTCGATGATTGTTTGCCATATTCTCAATTTCACTTATCACTACGTGTGGAATAATAACTTCTACTACTTTCCCTTCAAGAGCAAGAATTTCTTCTACGAGAAACTTTGAAATGATTACACTAGTATCTGGTACTATTTTCACTGGTAATTACACATCCTTGCAATTCAAATTACAATGATTAAATTAAGCTTTAAATGCTTTCTTTTAATTCGCAAGTTCCTATGTGCTACCCTATTTTTAGTCATCTAAATTATTTTCCCCAAAATTGAATTATTACTTGTGCTAAAACCGATTTGATTTTTCCAAAATAAACCAAATACATATACATTTAACTCAAAGATTGTAATAAAAGTGTAAATGAATTGCTTTAAACAGTGAGAGATAATGCCCCATTTGAATACCTCTGAAGAAGAAAACCAAAAATCTGATCAAGAAGAAGTTGAGGAAGGAGAAAATGATTTTACATCTCTTACTCCAGAGGAAAAAGACGATTTAATTCTTGAAATGCAAGCAGAGGAAATGATGAAGAAACAAGAACAAGTAAAAGAAACATTAACTCCTGCTGTAAAAAAGAAGAAAAGACGCAAGAAAAAAAGCCCACCTTCAGGGATTGACATTGCACCCGGATTTGGTTGGGTCGTTATTAAAATGGCATCAGCAATGACATTCAGCATGGTATTTATCTTAATAGGACCAATACTCACTATCTTTTCACTGGTAAAACTCTTCCAGACAACCTGGGCTATTGATTGGAATGCGCTGTACTTTTCGGGCTATATTATTTTCATTTTTGTAGGAATCGGGATGGTTATTAGTTCC
>JAGMDP010000300.1 GCA_023128635.1 Candidatus Heimdallarchaeota archaeon
TATGAGGATGAAATTCTAAGTGTGGACAGATATCAAGAGATGATTCAACGTCAAATATTAGCTGGTAATCACATTATGTCCTTTGTAGCAATCCACAAAGAAACAAATGAAATAGCAGGTGTAACTGTTACTTATATCAATAAACATCAGACAAAAATAGCTCATCAACAAGATACTGGAGTTGTAAGAGCTCATAGAGGTAAAGGACTTGGTTTGGCTCTCAAGTATCAGTTGCTAGAAAAACTTCTTTTTGAAACAAAAGCAGTCAAATGGCAAACTGGTAATGCAGGGAGTAATGAACACATGCTTCGCATTAACAATATTCTCAACCATAAACCATTCACAGATGTTCCAGTGTATGAAGGTAGTAGATCAGATTTGTTGAAGAGATTATAACCATTTTTGAATTAAAAACTAATTCTCTAACAAATCGGCAATATAGTTTTTACCAAACATGAATATTGTCAAAACAAGTTCCTCTACTTTCAAACGAAGCAAAACCAATAGAACCATTTGTTATCGATAAACCTGAATATGAAAGTATTTCATTATAGTCATAATAGAAACTGAAGTTCTCATTATCCATTGAAATCCGCCAGTTATGCCAATCTCGATCCCTACTTACTGCAGTACTATTTAGTTTAGTCCAATGAAATCCAATGATGCCATTTCCAGCATCATATCCTTCAACAAAATGAAGATTTACTTTCCCTAATTCAACTGTATCATTTGGAGTTACCCAATTAAACAAATGTGATTCTTCTATAAGGTATTCTTCATCATTAATTGGATGATCATCTGTATACCAGAGTAAATAGAATTTGGGATAATAACCTGTATCATTGTATCTGAAAATAAGACCAATACCATCATTATCTCTGCTTCTAATATCAGCAGAAAAATTAACGTTAGCGAAACTAAACAAGTCATTTTTCAAAACAACATATTGACAATTAGTTACTGTGTTTTTCCAACAATTGTCTCGTTCAATTGGATCGATAGATTTTTCCCAGTCAAGAATGCTAGAATAATCGCCATGAATGGGCTCACCTTGTAGATTACGAAAACGGAAATAATTCCATTGTTCAATGTGAAATTCTGTCTCAAAATCTTCACGATAAATAAATGACGTATCACTAAATTCAATCCCTATTCTAACAGCAAAAGAGACAAGCTTTTCATTAAAGTAAATGTGTATTTTTAAAATTTCAAAGAAACCAACTTCCATAGAAGAATTTTCTGCAGTACAAATAATCCTATAGCTGGTTCCTGCATCAACAATAATAGAGTCATTGTAAACCCAATCTATGTCTACATTCAATTTTAATATTGAAATCTTATCAATAACGATTCTAAAAAAAGCGTTATTTTGTAAAACGAGTTCAAGAGTATCAGTTTTATTATTAGAGTTAGTATCAGTAAATCTTGCTTTGTCTATTGTTAGACCTTCACCTGAAAAATCATTCCTAATAAAAACTGATCCACCAGCCATAAGAGAGCCAAAGATAATAACTATGACTAAAACAACTTGTAAAGTTCTATTATCCTGAATCATTAACTGAGCTCTCAAAAAATTTGTTCACAATATAAATCTGTGTTCTGTAATATTATTTTGACTTAAGCTACATTATTAAAATAAAGTATAAAACTTCATTCCTTCAATTAATGAAATGGTTAATCTTTAAAACTATATTTTTCTTTATTCTCATTCCACCATTGCAACCATTTTATTCTACTATCATCACGTTGCTTTTTCTTTATTCCCATAACAAAGGCTCCGCGTTTCCCAAGGTGTTTTTTAATCCAAATGATCTGTCCTGTATGACCAAGAAAATGCAAGGAAACACGTTGAAGCAACTCACTTACTAATTCTGTATTATTTTCATTATGTTCCGGCAATTCGTTGAATTTCTCTTCCGGTAGTTTATTGAGATAATTAAAACTTGAATCGGAAACCTCAAGAAAAGTATCGATTAACTCCTTTATGCTCAGAGGGAAATCTGTAATTTCTTCAACATCCACTCTTGGCGGATGATAATATTGGAGAAACGCTTCAGTTACTATTCTTTTACCTTGACATAAGTAGTTGAAATAATAATCCATTTGAATTGTTAAATGACCTAAAATCCAATTTATAGGATTAAAATTTGGTTTTATTTGTTCTTCAAAA
>JAGMDP010000301.1 GCA_023128635.1 Candidatus Heimdallarchaeota archaeon
GAGGAGTTTTTCCTCAGCTTTTTCTTTGTTCCCTTGCTCGAGATAAATTTCACCTATCAATGCTAAAACGAATAAATCATTGGGAAGAATTCTATCTGCTTTTTGACAATTATCAAGAGCTTTCTCCAACTCCTTCTTCTTCATATAAAGTACACATAAATTCGTTAGCGAACCAAATGATTCAGGCTCAATTTTTAATAATTCCTCATTTGCCCATATTGCTTTGTCAGTTTGTCGAGTAGATTGATATAAAGCGGCTAATCGATATAAAGCTTCAAACATAGTTGGTTTAAGTTTAACAACTTCTTCAAAACAAGTGATGGCTATGTCAAGCTGATTGGATTCCCAGTAACATCTCCCTAAGTTATACCAAATATCTTCGGAATCAGGTTTAGCTTCCAGTGCTTTACGATAAGCAAGAATGGCTTCACCATATTGTTTGAGTTTACGGTTAATGGTCCCAATATTATACCATAATCCAATAGTATCTGATCCTAAGTCAACAACTTCTTGAAAATAACCTAAAGCTTTCTCGAGATTACCCTTACTGTACTCAGTGACACCTTGCTCAAAAAGCTCGTCTGCTTTATCCTTTTCAACCACAATATTCGCCTACCTTACCAATAATCTTCTTATTTATTAAATAACTTATGAATAAAAAAAGAATTGGAGTTTGCTAGCGTAACAATTTCTTACGCTTTCTTAGTAAAAATCCAAAATAACTTACTACTAATAGTGCTGGAAAAACTGTTAACCATCCAAAACCAGGAGCAGTGAAGTAAAAACCATCTATATTGTAGCCAACTTGTTCAATGTTCTGTTGCATATCTATTTGAAATGTATCCCCAGCAACATCTCCAAAGTAGTCCAAGTCTAAATTATAGCCCTTTAAAACTCCCGTTGTTTTATCAAAAGCTATAGTAGCATAATATGTTCCAGAAAGATAAGTATTGCACCCAGAGTCATTGTATTGAGCATTATGCACCCAATCGAAGATAGCAATAGTTCCAGAGGAGTCAAAATTAGCATCAACATTATTATATACCCAATAAGTGCTTGGATCAAAACTGGAAGTACTAGCTTGATTATGTAATGCTTGGAAAAAGTCAATGAATGCAGTAGGTTCCAAAAAGAAGATACCCATCATAATTGCGGGACCCATTTCAACTTCTCCTTGATCCCATGTTCCAAAACCACTTGTAAAAGCAAAAGGCAGATACAAGAATTCAGTCATGTCTGCTACATCTCCAGCATCATTATTATTAATTGCAGTATTTCCATCGATATCTATCTCCCAATTTATACTGCTAGACGATGCAGCAAGAATCTCTATTGTGAATTGAGTTCCAATAGGAAATGGATTGCCGCCATATTTCAAACCAGATCCTTGACCGCTATCTAAATCTTGAACTAAGCTCCATTGAGAAGTAACAACTTCATAAGTGAAAATCTCTCCAACAGTCACGCCAAAATTAGCATATGCAAAAATTGAACCGGAGAAAACAATCAAAACAAAAAATAACAATGATCCCTTAATTGATTTCTTCAAAATTCATCCTCCAATAGAATTTAGAATAACACCAGTTAAGTAATTATTAATATCATACATCAATTTTTTGGAATTATTCTTTCCTTTTCCTTAGTTTAGGGAAAAATGCCCCTGTTTCTTTTTGGTATTGACGATAAGAATCTCCAAATCGTTTCACAAGATCTTTTTCTTCTATGAACATTATCAGAGGAGTGTAAACGATGATGAAAACAAAGGTGTAGAGAACTAAAAACCAAGAGTTAAGAGCAAAAGCAAGAGCAACAAACATAGGCATTTCTCCAACGGTCTGAGGATGACGAATGTGATTGTAAATACCACCGTACATTTTTGTCTCCTCAGACGGAGTTAGCGTTTCACTACCTGCATCAACAACACCTTTAATCATAATAATTAATCCGGGAATGAAAATAATTGAGAAAATTATTAATCCAATCCACCAGTGAGTCGGGAAAATTTCCCAATCAATTTCAGGTACAGGAAACCATTGCCATAAGATAATGCAAACAGTAAAAATTGTTTCAAAAACTGAAGCAACAATACGCAATATTTTGCTCTCCCTCCATACTTTCTCCCCACGTTTCTCACTTCGTGTTGCTGGTATAAGACTGATGCCATAAAACAAAGAAAAGAGAATCATAGAGAGATTCAGTAATGCAAAATTGATCCAGGCAAATGGATTCATGAGATACAAAGAGCTAAATGTTCTAAAAAGATTTTCTTCTCTCAAAGTCCCTCAATTTTTTTTAGGAAATAATTAAAATTTTGTTGAAAGCTGGGTGGAAAAAAGAGTAAAATTGAAAGAGATAAATCCTTTTTCTTACTTTTTTTCATAACCATTTCCAAGATTAATGTGAAACGTTTTTTATATCCTTAAAATATAGTCAAGAAACTTGTTTGGGGAACTCTTCTATGATAACTTCTGAATATGATAATGTAAAAAAGACTATGGAAATTTATATCGAGGGATCGAGACATCTAGATTATGACACTATAATTTCTGTTGTCCATCCTGATGCACGACTCTTCATAAGTGAAAAGGAAACGAGT
>JAGMDP010000302.1 GCA_023128635.1 Candidatus Heimdallarchaeota archaeon
CCGCTATTGCTAGATTATAAGCAGTAATAGTTAACCATAGGTCTTCTGATTGAGATTCAGTCATAATTGATCCGCAACACGAAAAAGGCAGATCTCTATATTTTACACTTAATTTATCCAGCAATCGTCTTGCAGACAATTCATAATTTGGAACTCTATAAGGAATTAAACATCCTAAGAAAAATGCTACTTCATTCTTCTCTTTTTTATTGAAATCTGAGTTCATATCAAAATCTATCTTTGATTGATTTTCAGTCAATTCCTCTAAAACAACTTTTAATAGAAAATTGAAGGACTTCAGCTCTGGCAAAGGTAATAATGGCAAACCATAATCAAGTCTAAAATCTCGTATTTGTTGATTTAAGTCAAATAGAAAACCATATTTTCTTAATTTTTGGAGAGGCTCGGTCATTCTTTGTGAACGCTGGTCATGAATTCTTCTCTGATCAATTGCATATTGTCTTGGAGAAGAATCAGGACAAATATCTTCACAATAAAAACATGAAGTGCAAAACCATTTATCTCCCTCATCTCGAGTTATTGGAATAGCTCCTTCACCTTTATCAGCTACTGTGACAGGGCATGCTTTGCATTTGTAAAGATCATTGCATTCTTTGTATGGCATAATCATCAATGATTATTTCTAATGACCCTACATGTATATTAATTTCTGTTTCTAAGTAAAAACAATGACTCAAAAAACTTGACTTTATTAAAAAGAATTAAAGCTTATCAAGTTCGATTTCCGATGAAAGTATTTGGTTTAATTCATTACATAATTCTAAATTTATAGCATTCTCAGCATCAGATAAGTAGAGTGTTAAGCATTCTTTCACAGTATCAATTTCAGGCAAATAAGTTTTCCCAAAAGTTATGGCGGCTGTTAATTGCTCCCCTCCCTCATGTACGTAGGCATTTTCACCAATTTTTACATAACCAGCCGTACGTAGTAATTTTTCGAAAAGCGTTTCAAATTTCTTTGGTTTTGAAACAAAGCAAGTGAT
>JAGMDP010000303.1 GCA_023128635.1 Candidatus Heimdallarchaeota archaeon
AGTCATGGTCCCATGGTGAATTTGTTAATCGACGATCTTCCGGAATATGTTGAAATTATTAGAGGAAATCCAAGACCAACAAGTATGGTTAATGGTGTTGAAGGGTGCGATGCAGCAATTTTCTTAGGATATCATGCGAAATTCGGAACAGCTAGGTCTACTTTTGATCATACTTACAGTGGAGGAAGTATTCATAAATTGGAAATTAATGGTATTCCAGTTAGTGAGTTCTTATTAAACGGTTATACTGCTGGAGACTATAATGTTCCTGTCATAATGGTTGCGGGAGATGCTCAGCTAATAGAGGACGATATTAAACAATATGCCCCTTGGGTTGAAACAGTTGCATTGAAGCATTCACTCAGCAGGCTTGCTGCAAGGAGTAAAAGCATGATTACTATTGAGAAGGAGCTTAGAAAAGCAGTTCAAATTGCTGTTAAGAATTTCAAGGATAAGAAAATGAAACCACTAATTGCTGAAAAGGAAGTTAAAGTGGGCATCACTTTCCGAACAAGCTTAATGGCAGATACTGCAGAATTATTACCATTAGTTAAGCGAATAGATGGATTAAAAATAGAATACACAGCCAAAGATATGATTGATGCCTATAACATTTTCCAATTATTAGTGGCTGCAGCAAGCGGAACTAATGCTATGATGCAATGGTTACAATAAAACTTCATTAGCGAAAGGTTCAACAATAATCAAGCTAAATTATACATTAGCTAGTTTCTAGGTGGGAATGAACTTGGCAAAACCTAAATGTCCTGAATGCGGAAAAAATGAATTTGAATATCGGTATATATTTCCGGAAGGTAAAACCAAAGAATGGAAAGAAAGACAAATACAGCATCGTGCTGATGGTAGAAATGAACAATGGATTGCAGATGTTAAGAAGCAATTCAATGAACAAAATCCATGTACTGTTGCTTTCTGTACAGATTGTGGGTACGTTATTGGTGTAGCGAAGTAGATTATAGTTTCGGAAAATTTCTTCAATTCATTTTGTTAACTTTTCACTTAGATTCCATAATTCTTTTTGCAGTTTTTTATCTTGGGCAATTTCGGTTGTTTCCTTCATATCCATTTTCATGAAATATTTCCCAGAAACCCCTTCCATTTCTTGAGAAGTTGCGAAATAGATAGCAATTTTTGCTGCATCACTTGGCGAAGCTGCTTTTCGAGCCCTTAATTTTGTTATTAGTCTCATGCTTCTAAGTGACTGACCAAGATTTGTTAGGGTGAAACCCGGTGTAAAAGTATTAACGGTTACATTTGAATTTTTTAAGCGAGTGGCTAAATCTAAAGTAAACATGACATTGTATAGCTTTGTTTCCGAATATGCCTTAAACCAACTATACTTTCTCTTATCAAAATTATAATCATCTAATCGAATTTTCCTGACAGCAGCATAAGATCCAGAACAAACATTAATGATTCGAGCTGGGGAACTAGCCTTAATTACATCAAGTAAGAGATTTGTTAAAAGAAAGTAACCTAAATGATTAATTGCAAAGGCACTCTCAATCCCATCTTTTGTAAGAGCTTTCTTAGATGGCATTACTCCATGATTGTTAACTAGAATATCTAGACG
>JAGMDP010000304.1 GCA_023128635.1 Candidatus Heimdallarchaeota archaeon
AGGAATTTTGCAACCAAGAAGCACCCTATTACGAATGGGTGGAACTATGATTGGAGCTTATTGGGATTCTGGGTATTCCGGAAGAGGTCAAGGGATGATGGTTGTAGGTCATCCAATGAAAGTCTACAAAAATGCTCGAGTTGCTCAAATAGTTTTCATTCTAACCAAGAAAATGAAAAAAGGTTACGAAGGGAAATACCAAAATGAAGCTAAGTGATTAATGTAAAATCAACTTATCTTTTTTTCTTTTTCTTCAAAAAAAAATCTTAAAGAGTTCCTCGATACGTACCAATGCTTTCTTTGCTGGTGGAACAGCAAGCCCAGCTCTTTTTGCTGCCTGTCCTTTAAATTTCATTGCCATGGTAAAATTAGTCGAACGTGCTATCAATAAGCTGCCTTGTTCAGTTCTAATATTCATATGTCTGAATTTATCTTCACCCTCAATACTTTGAAGAGCTAACAACGAGCTAATGCTTTTAATTGTGTCAATCAATAAAGCAGCAGTTCCTTCAACATTAATTGATCCTTTATGCTCATGAACACTACAACAAGGTAATCCTTCCTCTGTTGTAAGAACAATATCTGAAGCGCCTGCTCTTTCCATGAGTTTTCTCAGGATTTTTTCAGCCGTTACATTTATTGATTCTTCTTCTTCCATAATTAAACCTCAATCATAAAGGATGGTAAACGTAATTTCCATTTTTTGAATTTTTCTGACAATTCCAATTAGAAAGAATGCACTATCCTATAAAGATTTAATGATTCTAACAACGGATTCTTTGTCTATGTTTTTTTCAATATGGTTATAATTTGATGCAGCGATTAAAATAGTAAAGGATATGCTAATTCATGGAGAATCTCATATTTCTTTGGATCAAAGTCTACATCATCTAGCAATTCATTGAGATAATTGAATTCATATTCATTTAATGCTACCGGGAAGATTTTTTTATCAATTTCTTCCTTTGTAACTTCGAGGAATCTAACAAGTAATGGACCTAAGTAACCAGTTTCGACATAGATCTGAACGATCCAATGGAAGAATTTCATGAGTTCCTTTATGGTTGTATTCGGAATAGCATCTGCGATTATACTATAAGAAGTCATTAGTGCTGCTCTTCTTGTTAAGTAATCTTTGGATTTCCCAACTTCTATTAAAGACGAAAGCAAGTTTAGGTTTGCCCAACTAGATAACGCCATTATTACTGCATATTGGAGATCAGCTTTGCTTTTCTTCAATATGTTTAATAAAATTGCCATAGTATCATCATGACCTATTTTTCCTAAAGATTCAATTAAAGCTAATTTCATAGCAAGAGCTGCTTCAGGTAATTCTGCATGAAGCATCTTGACAATTTGTTTGTTTGGTTTCTTTTCATAAACTTGTGCAATAGCCATAGCACAAGCATTTCTAACATTCCAAGAAGGATCATCTAGTCCATCAATTAATCTCTCAATGGAGTCTTGTTTTCCAACTTCTAAGAGAGTAAGTGCTCCTTTCACTCTATCAATTT
>JAGMDP010000305.1 GCA_023128635.1 Candidatus Heimdallarchaeota archaeon
ATCGCTAGAGGAGGAACAGATGCTGGTGTCATGCATATTACTGGTAGTGGATGTCCAAGCTTAGTTCTTGGAATTCCAACAAGACATATACATTCCCACTATGGCATACTTGATTTAGCTGACCTTGAGAAATGCGTTGATTTATTGATTGAAATCCTTAAACGATTAGATCAGAAAACAATCGATTCATTTACTAAAATTTAGTTTCACAGAAGGATATCCTCCTTCTGATTTTATTTTATAAAATCCCTGATGAATAAAAATCTACATGGAAGTTGTTCTGAAATGAGTAACAATGATTTTGTTTCCAAAATAATGCAAAACGGCAATCACAAAGGGATTTTGAGAAACATTATTATTGTAAATTTTTTCTTTAGAATTTTTAGTGAAGGTTTCAGAACACTGCTAGTGCCTTTTTCCGCTAATATATTAGAGTTAACTGTTGATCAATACGGTCTAATACAGTCTGTTGGCGGGTATGCAGCAATGGGAGTTGTATTTTTACTTGGTATATTAGTCGACATACAATTCAAAAAAATTACAATGGCATTAGGGATAATTTGTTCTATTATCTCTGCGGTGTTATTTCCATTAATAACTGGTATTTACGGTCTTTCTGTGTTTTTCTTTTGTTTCTTCACAGTGGGACAATTAATGATGATGATCTCTACTAACACTTTCATCGCAAATGAAACAAAAAGAGGATCAGAACGGACATCAGGTTTCTCGGGTAATATGATTGCTAGAGGTATAGCAAGTGTCATTGCCCCAATTTCTTTTTCAGCTCTAGTAGAAAAAACAACTTTGAACTATTCTTACGTGTATATAATAATGGGTTTCTTTGGTGTAGTGGCTTTAGTTCTAGTATTCTCTCTACGTTTGATTGCTGAGGATACAGCTAAAGAAGAAATCCAGTATGCTGAAGGATTATCAGTGGAAAGTGGCGATGAATTTGCAAAATACGAAGAACATAAAGAAGGCAAAAAATCTGTTCTCTTTGTACAAGCAGCATTTGGTGTAGGACGAATGTTGATGGGGTTTGCAAGTGGAATAGCGATTCCATTCGTAGGGTGGTTTATGTTGGATCAGCTTAGTCTCACGGCTTTTGAGTATGGGATACTGAATTCTGTAATGTGGGTCGTAATTACGTTTGGTTATTTATTCATGGCGTTTATTGCTGAAAGAGTTGGCAAAGAAAAAATCGTTGTAATATATTGGACTTTAGTTATACCTGCAGCACTTGGTATAATGTTAGCAGGAAATGCTGGAATGCTTTATCTAACATCCTTCTTCTTTATATTGAGATTCCTTTTTGCTATGACCCCTTCTGCTGCGTGGAACAGTTTCCTATTCGAATGGATTCCTCCAAAACACAGAGGAAAAATAATGGGACTACTTCAAACTGGTCAGAGAGGATTACGTGCTACAGGAACATTAGTTGGAGGACTCGTTTTCGGTACAATTGGTGCAACTATTTTTCCAGTGGCAATGGTTGTTTATCCTATAGCAGGATTAATCCCATTAATTATGAGTCGTGTTGTAAAGAAAAGAATGGAAAAAGAATGCTTAGAGGAAGAAGATACAGAAATCTGTGAAACAAAAGAACCCCCTTTTGATGATCCCTTTGAAAGTGTGGAAGATCCAAAAAAGTGAAACGAAAAAGTAATTTCATTTCTAATGCTCTAAGTTTATTAATTGAATCTATGATAAAGATAACAGATTTACGCTCTGAGGTAAAAAACAATGGGTGAACTAAAAATAGAAATTATTAAGGAAGGAACAGGACCAACTCCGAAGAAAGGAGAT
>JAGMDP010000306.1 GCA_023128635.1 Candidatus Heimdallarchaeota archaeon
TCTATCAATTGTTGCCAACAGGATACTTCTTTACAACTGGGACAATGGTAAGCGGCATTACTTCTTGGATGCGGTTTTTTGTAATGATAACAAATATCGTTTTCTTCCAATTTTTCAAAACATTTTGGACATAATTTAGACATTATGATTCACCCTCCGGAGAGACCTATTGCTGGTGTCGTCAATTCACTTTAAAAGTGTTTGTTTAAGAAAATAAAGGGGAATTTGATAGTGATGAATTGGCAAAATGCATTTGGAGAAATGTAACAGCATGATTTTTCACCTAGTAAATGTGTTAATTTCTATATTGGAAGATTAATATTTGTCAAATACTATATAGTACTTGGATCTATGAAGATGAGTAACTCCCTCCCCAATATGAAAATTATTTTTTCAGCTCATCAGAGATCCACCAATTATCCCCCGCTTGTTTATTGTGAATTAAGTGTAAATTTCATTACACTATCCTTTTTTTCGTTCATTTATTGATATTACTTACTCTTAATTATTCGAAGTCATCTTGTGATTTAAAAGAAGAAGTTTTTCCACTTATCTAGGAGCTTTTTATCGCATGCTTAATGATAGCAGTTTTTCTCCCGCTTTACAAGAGGTTATTGCTAACCTTGGATTCAAGAAGTTCACTCCTATTCAGGAGTTAACCTTCCCTATTGTACAGAATGGTGAGAATGCTCTCATTATCAGTGCTACTGGTTCTGGTAAAACTGAAGCTGCTGTTTTTCCTGTTTTTGATCAAATGATTCGTAGGTGGGAAGCGGGAAACAAGAAGCCAGGTATAAACATTCTTTATATCACTCCTTTACGCGCTTTGAATCGGGATATTTTCAAGCGAGTTATTGACATTGGTGAACAGTTAGGCATTCGGACTGGTATCCGTCATTCTGACACTTCTCAGTATGAGCGAAGAAAGCAAACCTTAGATCCTCCTAACATGCTTATCACTACTCCTGAAACCCTTGGCATCATTCTTACTGCTAAACGGCTTGGTCAGCATCTTCGCAATGTTT
>JAGMDP010000307.1 GCA_023128635.1 Candidatus Heimdallarchaeota archaeon
TAATTTCTTCACCAGAAACATTTATGCTAATTAATTCACTAGTTTCTGAATATAAGGATTGCATAACATGCCAACCATTTTGATCATGAATAGCAATTGAAATACCCATTGAAAAAGTTGGATTTGGATTTGTTATACTAAATGTGAATTTGTCTGGTGGATGATTCAATTTTTTTACATGAAAACCATAAGGATAATGTAAAACATCATTCTTTTGATAAGGATAATTCTGGATTTCATCATCAGGTACAACTGTAAACCCAACATTTGTGAAACTATAATTACTAAGTGATGGATCTTCTGAGTCTATAGTGCAAGCAGTAATCCAATCAAGAAAAACATCATTAAATTTCGCAGTTGATCCAGTTTCATTTAAAGCATAATCAACTCCTAAGGGGCCATCAAGTTGAGCCATAACAAGATTGCTTAGAAAATCAATACCATATTGCTCAACAAGATAAAGAATAAACAAATATGACTGACCGTAATCTTCAGGTAATGGTGCATGATTATTAAGATGAAATGATAAGAGTGATCTTTGATGATTTTCACTGAAGAGATTTGTATGACCTGTTATATTTCCCCAGTCGGAAGTATATCCTGCATAGAAGATAGAAAATTCAGCCGCACCCTCTAAAAGGAAATGTCCTTCATCCATTTCATTATTGAACCAAATGAGATGGTTAAACTCATGCATAATTGTCATTAATGCTCCTTCTCGTGTACCTAGTCTGTAATCAATGTATATCATTTCTCGGAGATTGCTATATGTGGAGTTCGCTAGTTCATCCTTTTGTAAATATAAACCACCTGCTCCATTTAAATTAGCAATGAAAATTGTAACTTTCGGATCACCATCTATGTCACCAAATCGACCATCAGGATGACCCATAAATTCAATGTTTTTATCATAAATTACAGCATCAAATTCATCTCTATAAAAATTGCATCTTGAGATAGCAACGCTTTCTCCAAGTAATGTTATTGTTTCATTTGCTACGTAAACATAACACTTTTCCCCAACGGATAATAGGGTAGCTAGTTTCTGTACATAGAGTCCTGCTGCAACATCTAAAGACCAGAAGACTTCTTGATTTCCAATTTCCTCATCTTCTGTAACTACGTTTGCTGTTTTAATAAAATTAGGACTTCTTTTTATGTGATTAATCTGAATCAAGTTTGTAGAGATTTTTTCACTTGTATTTGCAGATTTCATGCTGTAAGTACTTGTAGGATTCAAAACTATTAGAAAAATAACTATGAGTATGAGTGCTTTCTTGATAGAGAATCCCATTAAAATAACCAAGTAAATTATAATAAATAATATATAAACAAATTTAGACTAGTCTTATTAAGACTCAATTTCTACTTTTCTTTTTTTGAATTGCTAATAAATTCTTTAGTGTTCCAGAAACTTTCAAAACATGAAAAGCTATTTTTATTTTTTCCAAAGAAGTAATTGTTGACATCATAGCTCTTACAGCTGAAAGTGAAGATTGATTACATCTAATAATCCCTATATTTTTCTCAGAGTTAAATACAATTAAATACAAACCTATTCTTGAACTTCCAACTTCTCCATAAAATTTCGATAGCTGTTTCCAAAGATTGTCCATAACTAGCTTCTCCTCAAGATTCTTATTTCCAATTTGTAAGATTTCAAAAAGAATGTATCTTTGTCTCTCCAACTTCTTTTTTTCAATTGGTAATTCCTTAATGTTGAAAGGGATTTCAGTTTTTACTTCTATATCCTTTGAAGGAATTATTTTCTTGCTTGTCTTTTTCCTTTCTACTTTCCAAACACCAGGAGTAATGAAATCTGGCGAAAGTTTATTTCTGTTTAACTCAATTCTTTCTTTGAATTTCCGCATATTTTCCTTTATAGCTTTATTGGGAATGCCTACTAGATTAGCCATAGCAATTATTGATCTTTCCTCTCTAAATTCAAGAGGATTTTCAACATTCATAGTTAAAATGAAAGGAGCCTTTTCCCTAATGATTAGGTTCATGACTCGAGATAAAACTCTCATTTGAATTGAATGAGAGAAACTGTTTGAAGTAGTTAAGAAGCTAATATCAATTTCAAGAAACGTTTGGTTGTTTGCTGCAACATTTGCCAAATTCTGTGTGATGATTTCTTTGATGCTTTTATAAGGGATCGTTAAAATATCTACTCGATTATCTTTTACCACCCATTGAGCTGCTTTAGCTGATGAGGTATTAACACTTACTAATTCGTATTGATTTCTTACTTTTGGTAAAAGAGAACGTATTTTTTCTACTTTGCTTTCTTTGATTTCAACTCTTGTGATTTTTTGTAATGGTTCCACAAGACTTTCTTTCTCACTTTTCTTGTATTTCTCACCAAGAATTACATAACCTTCAAGCTGTAATCGCTTAGCTATTTTTTCAAATAGCTTAGAATCGGTCTTCTCTTTTATCTTGACTCTTGGCTCGAAATAATGAGTCATGTATTCATTCCTTCTTTATAATTCCATATTCAACAAGAGCATTTCTAATCTGATTTGGTTCTGATTTGTAGACGATGAATTTTAGAATAACTCTAATTGTATTATCATCATTTTCTATTCTCAATACTTCATTAAAAGCATCTTGTTTATTGACTCTAAAATAGAGTAGATTATCTTTACTTATTCGTTTATCCAAAGTTCTGTAGAGGAATTCCTTATCAAATTCTTCCATTATTTCTGCAAGATGAGCTAGAATAGTATTTAGTAATTTATTCTTTGAAATTGTTAATTCAAGTAAATGTATAGGATTTCCTGCATGACCAGTCATTTTTGTACTTTCTACTACAGCATTCTCTCTGAGTTTTTCGGGAATTAAGTGTAAAATTGCTGTTTTCACTTTTTCTAAATCCTCAGTAGAGTGTGCACTACAAGAAAAGGTTATTTCCTTTAGACGAAATGTTTTGTTTTGATTTGACAAGTAATCTAGCTCCAATTGCGTTTATTATAAATTGCAAATAAAAGGTTTGTAGAAGAAAAAAGGGAAAAGAGGATGTAAAAATCGAATTTATTTTCCATCTCTTTTGTGGGCTCTTAATGAAGGACGGATTTTTTCCGCACCAACACCCTTCTTTGTTAATCCTCGAGATTTCTTTCCTGCAGCTGTCAAACCACGAAATACTCGTCGTCTATTGGCACCTTCACAAATCCAATTTATTCGAGGATCTTTCATAATCACAGGATGATGAGGATCAATTAAGATAATTTCATACCATTTGTAACGACCATCTTCGCCAACTTGATATGAATTCAAGACTTCAAGATTTGGATACTTTCTTGCTACTCGCTCTTCAGCTATCCATCTAAAGCTCTTACCGGGTTGGATTTTTCGAATTGCTTGACCCTTTGTATGACGACCTTGACTAGGACGACTTTTCCTTAGTCGAGTTCTTCGTAATTTAATCCTAGCTAAAACATAACCTTGTTTTGCTTTAAACCCTAAAATACGAGCACGATCAATTCTTGTTGATTTCTCAACACGAACGATAGTAGCTTCCTTTCTCCAAAGGATTAATCGTTCTCTTTGTAACGCCTTAAATTCAGGGGTGTTACGATTTTTCCAAAATTTACCAACGTATTTGTACATATGTTTTTCACCTAACCAATTCTGCTTTACGCAACATCTAGGTTTAGTGTTGTAGACTGGAATACAGTCTTTAGTAGTAAGCGAAAACTATTGCTTTTTATGTCTTTCTAAGAGGTAGATAAATTAAT
>JAGMDP010000308.1 GCA_023128635.1 Candidatus Heimdallarchaeota archaeon
ATTTAAAGCGCAGATTAAACAAAATAAATTGAGTGATGGGTGAGTTAATGGCTGATTTAGGAGCAGATTTTTTTGTTATATTTGTTCTAATGCTTTTCCAGATAGTACTCCTGGGAATATTCATCACTTTGTATGTTCGTAAGAAACAAGCATCTTTTCTCTCGTTAATCTTCTCTGTAGTTTTCTTTATTACAAGTAATGCTTTGACATTAGCATTTATTCAAAGAGAACTTTGGGCACTAGATTTTTTTCAAGCATTATTAGCAGCAGCAGGTCTAGCTCCCATAGTTGTTTTCCTTGAATTATTTGAAAATGGTGTGTCATTTACACAAAGAAGTTCGCTTTCAATCGTTTTCATTATTGTTGTTGGAGCAATCAAGGGTGCATCAGAACTTTTTGAACCAAGAATTGGTGAATTTATTAATCTAATGGCCCCGATAATGTTTATCCTTGTAGGAGCATTCTACCTTAATACAATCAAAAAAATGAAAGAACGAATCAGGTTCGAAAATCAGAAAAGTAAGATAAGGAAAATGAGAGTTGGAATTTATCTAACATTTATCATCCCAAAATTCCTTATTGGAGCACTTATTGCTTTAACAGTTTTACCTATAATGCTCTCACTTATTCCAAATGTAACAATCTTTGAAGGATATGATGTGTCATTTCTTCAAAAAACAGAAACAATTCACATCTTCGATATGTTGCTTAATACCATACAAACAATTGGCTTAGTAATCATGACCTTGCCTATAGTTTATAGCCGCTCAGTTTTCTTCATGCAATCAAGAAAAGTATCACGATTAATTGTAATCAACAAAGATGGCGTTCCAGTATTTGAATTTCCTTTTGAACAAAAGAAAGAGGGTGAAGTTTTAGATGAGGAAATACTGACAGAAGCGTATGCTGCTATTAGCACCATAATGACTCGAGGTGGGCTTGCTACGCAACAACTGAAGACTATTAATTTTAGTGAGCTACAAATTATAACGGAAATAAGAGATGCTTTTGCAATTTTATTAATCGCAGACAGACCCACTAAATTTCTAGTAGATTCTCTAGAGAATTTTGCAGATCAATTTCAAGACATCTTTCCAACAAATGCCCGTTTAAATGAGATCCGAACTCAAAAACTGAAATATACAGCAGAAAAGATGGTTCAGAAAAGCTTCGATTTAGAAGATGAAGAATTCGAGCAGATAAGAATTATTGTAAGCGAAGGATATGATAAGGTCGCCAATGAGTATCTTAAAAAACGCTCAGAGGAAGACCCAGAGATCAAGTTACTGCCGGATTTTATGAAACGATTGCCAGTGGGAGCGAGAGTTTTGGATGCGGGATGTGGTGGCGGTGAACCGATCACTCGATTATTAAGTGAAAAATTCAAAGTAACGGGTGTTGATATATCTAAGAAGCAAATTGAAATTGCTCGAGAGAATTTGCCCTTTTGTGAATTTATTTGGCAAGATATGACTAC
>JAGMDP010000309.1 GCA_023128635.1 Candidatus Heimdallarchaeota archaeon
ATAATCAAATATTTGCATAACCAATTAAAACTTTTGATGAAAATACTTGCAATTAAGAGAAGTACCTCTAAGTAATAAGTGAAAAATAGTTTAATAAAGTATTAATTTCCCATAATAAAATAACAAAACAAAATTTGGTGTGGTTTGTGACTAAAGTTAGTCGTTTAACTTCATGGATAAAACATCTGGCAAAGAGACGTGGAAGTCGTATCTTTGCACAGTCAGCCAGAATGTTCTATTTTCACATGCAACCGTTCCACAAATTATTGGATCGAATGTTCACCTCACTAGAGGAGTTTGATGCTGGATTCACTTTTCCTCTTGTAGCATCTATTGCTGAAAAACACCAAGATTATACTGAATTTTTAAAATCCTATCCATACGAAATTGCTATCCATGGCTATAAACACGTTAGATATCAACACCTATCACCAAAACAAGTTGAACAAGAATTACACCTAGCAACAAAAACATTTCAAAAAAACAAGATACCTTACAAGGGCTTTCGAGCACCATATAATAATTATTCTGAAGCAACAATACGACTTTTGGAAAAATTTGATTTCCTTTGGGATATCGGGATAGGTTACCAACAACCTTATCAAGAAACTTTTCACTTTTTCAATTACAAATTTAAAAATGGAAAGAAATCAACTTACACTTGTATTCCACTTTGCAAGTGGTCTGATGACTTCATGATTGATAGATACAATTTCTCTGCAAAACAGATAGCGAAAGCATTAACAATTCAATTAAGAAAAGCAAAAGAAGTAAATGGAGTAGTTATGTTTGATTTGCATCCAATAAGAATAGGTCGAAGAGAATACATTAATGGATTAAAATTATTCTTGGAGCAAGCGAATAAACATGACGCTTGGGTACCTTCTGTAACAGAAGCAGTAGAGTATTGGCGAAAACATAAAAGCTGGAAACACGATGCTCCAGTTTGTTGCTTATTAACCGGTGATATAGATAATTTCACTTTTTGGGATTATTTACGTCGATTTTAAATTGGAGGGTAAAGAATGTCTAATTGGTCAATTGGGATTGATATAATCGAAATAGAAAAATTCCAGCAGTACAATATAGAAGAACATCGAAGTTTTTATAAAAAAATCTTCAATGATTATGAAACTAAATACTGCCTATCCTTCAAAGATCCACATCCACACTTCGCAGGAATATTCGCAGCCAAAGAAGCAGTCTATAAAGCAATCAATGAATTTGTAAAAATAGAATTATATCATATCTTTATATCACATGACAAAACTAAAAAACCGATTGCTAAAATAGACTATAAAGACAAA
>JAGMDP010000031.1 GCA_023128635.1 Candidatus Heimdallarchaeota archaeon
GTCAAATACACTCTACTTATAAAATTAAAAAGAGAATGAATGCATTCCCACGAAAGTGCAGATAAAATTACTATCCGCCTTTGAGAATCGGCAGTACAATGATTTCATCATTTTTCTCAACTAGTTGATCTAATTCTGCTCGAGCACCATTGACCAGGATAGTATGTCTATCAAGATTTTTAATCCCTACTTTCAAAAGAAATTCCTTTAATTCCATTCTCTCCTCTGGGATAAATTTCAATATACTGCTTTTTCCAGATTCAGAACCGCTCAATTATTTCACCTTAGGGAATGGATAGTATATTTATAAGATTCTACGATAAATAATAATCTTTCCTATATTTATTTCAGTTCTTTTAGAATATGAATCTTATTATTTTAATGTAAAATTAAATTTGTTCAAAGGATTTCTTAAGCTACTTAGAAAATTTTGCATATGAGAATTTAATCCTACTAAACAGGCTTGGGAAAGACCATTTGTGGGATGTTTTTTGATACTCGACGTTTCTTTGTTTCAATTACTTGATCATGAATCCACTGAAAAGCCTCGTATATCCCTAACCCAGTTATAGAGCTTGCTTTTTGTACATGAATAGTTCGATCGAACAATGCTGTAAGTTGAAAAAGGTGTATAATGTAAGCAAGCGAACAAATATTAGGTAAATCTTGTTTTGTAGCGAGAACAAGAATTGGAATATCAGGATTACAATAATTATTGATTGCTTTATGGAAGATATCTTTAGCTAATGATAATCGAGTAATATCACTTGAATCAACGACGAAAATTAAAATATCTGCTCTTTCAATGTACGCTGGCCAAAAGTGACGAAATACTTCTTGCCCTCCAAGGTCCATTACGGACATAGATAATTTACCAAGTTTGAAATTCTCATGATTTACACCCATAGTAGCTATGGTTTCTCGAAACTCACCTTTCTTTAGAAAGCTAAGGATTGAAGTTTTGCCAGCATTATCTAAACCACACATTGCAATATTGACTTTACGATCAACTTTTCCAAAGAGTTTTGCCAAGAATCCCAAATTTTTTTCCATCCTTTATTACAATTTATTGAAGAGCAATTAGAGGTATCAAAAAAAGCATATAAACTCCGCTTTCAATTGCAAATTCATCCAGAAGAGGGAAATGCTAAAACATAAATCAACATTAAAAAAGTGCGGTAAATTGGTAGTCTTAAAAACTTAAGACCAACCAATTATTCCTCGCCATTATCTTTAGGAACAAAGATTTTGAAAATTTCTTCGCTTTCACGACTTAATAAAAGATCTTCTCGAGATTTAAAGAGCTCACGCAAATTTGTGGGAATTTGTAATGCACCAAATGCATCACTGAAAACTGGAATATTGTCCTCATCAGCAAATCCATATCTTACACTTGTTATACGACCATCTACTAAGAGCATAGTTCGATATCCTCGCGCGATTAGTCTTCTATCATGAGTCGCGAGAATCATTGTTACTCCAAAATCGACATTTATTTTTTCAAAAAAGCTAATAATTTTTTCTGAAGTTTGTGAATCAAGTTCTCCAGTAGGTTCATCTAGAACAACAAGTTCAGGTTTGTTGGCTAATGCTACTGCTAATGAAATTCTCTGAATTTCTCCACCAGAAAGTTGAGTGGGTTTGTGATGCGCACGATCCAGTAATTCAACTTCCTCAAGTAATTCTTTAGTTCTTGCCATCCTTTCCTCTCGAGGAATTCCAAGAATTCGCATAGGAACTTGAATATTTTGAGACGCAGATAATTCCCAAACAAGATTCATTTGCGGAAGTTGCCAAACAACACCTACTCTCTTTCTTCTGTAATCAACCATTTCTGCTCGAGTAAACTTGGCAATATCAGTATTTCCAACCATCACGACCCCTGCTGAAGGTTTTAAATTACCAGCTAAAATGTTTAGCAAAGTTGATTTGCCAGAACCACTTGGACCTACGCAAAGGGTGATTTCCCCTTTCCTAACTTTCATTTCTAAACCACGAAGAGCAGGAACTCGAACTCTATTTTTCTCATCTGCATAGATTTTTATCAAGTCCGTACATTCAACAAATATTTCATTATTTTTCAAATTGATTTCAACGCCCCGCTAATCTTTTTACGAGTGTTAATAATAATTGGAATAATCGTACTAAGTAAACTTACACCAAACACTACAAGCGTAGTCCAAACAACTTTCATAACTGGGAAAACCATTTCATGTTTAGGTATTTCTGAACCTATTCTTAAGACTTGCATCAATAAAACGGATATCCCGACGCCTAATCCTACACCAACAATCATGGTGAAAATCAAAACAATGATAGCTTCTGATATGAAGAAGTTGAATAATTGTCTTGGTCTTATACCAAATGATTTCATAACAGCAATTTCTTTTTCACGTTCAATTCCTTGAACAATCATCATAGTAATCAAAGTTGCAGAAGATATCAACAAGGAAACAATGAAACTAGAATTTAAAGCTCCAAAAAGTACCGTGGCTTTTAATGTCCCTTCAGAGATAAGTGCCATATCTTCAATATTATCAGTGTCATGTTGGGTAGTAATCTCAATGAGACCGGCAATCTCACTAATACTGTACCCCTCCATCACTTTGACATACAATTTACCTTGAACATCATAATCGTTTCTAGCAATTGAAAATGGCAGGGAAAGATTACCAATCAAACCAACATTGATTTCTTTCGCTGTCGTTCGAGGAATGGTATTGTAAAGTGTTGGCCAGTATTCATAATAATCAACGACTTGAATAGGATAGAATCTTTCTACAACATCAGACCCTTCTAAAACCCAATTACTAATAATGAAAGTGCCATTTTCATTTAACGAGAGTAAATCTATTTCATTTTGTTGCCCTATGACATCAGTATCATTTTGGATTGAATCTATTAAATCATCAATTCCTCTACCATTCGTATATTCACTTTCCTGAAATGCCGCTTTACTATAATTATCCAATTCTATACCCATTATTTTGATTTGATATAGAAGATCACTTTCAGTATTAGATAATTCCAAAACACCAACATAGGTTGCAGCTTCAATCCCTTCCATAGCTTCAATGGTTTCCTTATATGTTGGATTTAATACATCCACACCATTAACTACAATATCTGCTCCTAGGTCGTAGTAATTATCTTCAACATCAAATGCTCTATATGAATCTGGAACAATCATAGTTGCAACTGTTAATGTGAAGGTTATTGTCATCAAAATTATGGTTCTACTGGTAGAACCTTTTCTCCTAACAGCATTCCTTGCAGAGACTGCAGAGATTTCCAGTCTAGGAATTTTGAAGATCATATTTGACAAGAACTTTACAATTATAGGATAAATTCTTGTAATAATCATAATTGCTCCAATAATAATCAGTATAGGAGCGGGAGCTGCAAAAAAGATTGCAAACTCTATGGCCGTATCAGATGTTCCTTGTATCTGCGAGAAGGAAATAAGCCACATCAATAATCCAAGGAATAGGATGAAGAAATCCACATAGAAGCGTTCCCAGAAGGAAGGTTTTTCAACTCGCTCTTGCATTGCTTCCTCTATTGATGTTTTGGTTTTTCTCCAAAGAGAGAATATATTGGATAGGAAAGCAATCCCAAACCCAATAGCTAAGCAAATTCCAATTGTTTTCAAGTTTAAAGCAAACTCACCTACATTTCCTCCAAAACTAAAGAACTCATCACTTTTCAATGCAACATAGGTATAAGGCCAACCAATTAACAATCCAATTAAAACAGCTATTAATGAGAAAACAACCAGCTCAAAAACCATAAATCCAAAGAGCATCTGCCTAGACGATCCTCTTTGATGGAAATTATGCACTTGTAAATCTCTTTGTTTTTTAACCTGATTACTAGCAAAAGCCGTAAGAGCTAACGCCATGCCTAAAGTTGGTAACATAAAGACTAGCAGAAATATCTGAAAAATTCGAAACTCTCGTCTAAAGTTAGATAATAATGGTAAAACTTTGGTGTTAAGGCTTAATTCATGATTGGTCGAATACACATCTACAAGACTTATAAGAGACTCTTGAATACGATTAATGAAAACTTGCAAATTTCCTAAATGTTCATCTAATTGAAATACACTGAATCTTTGTATGTCAAAAACCATTCTCCCTAATACAGAAAACTCCCAATTGGAAAGATAAATTGATTGCACTAAATTTTGGACATTTTCAAAATCTGTAATAATTATTTCTTGACCTAAGCTTAAAACCATAGTTATTAGAGTCATTAACTCCGGAGGAACATATTGTGGGTTGTAGATTATATCATCAATATTTATTATTCCACTAAAACCAATAACTTGACCAGCTTGTCCTAATCCTGCTTGATAAGAATCCCAAGGATTTCCTCGATCATTAATCTTAATATAAGCACTATATGTGTCAGTGATGTTCAAGTTGGTTTCTTCTAAAGTTTTGGTATTAGTAATAATGGCGTATTCTCCGGGACCAGGAGCCGTTCCTTCAGATATCAAGCCATCTAGTGCTCCTAAATTCAAATACTGTCGATCTATACCTATAACAAAAGTATCGTGAAATTCATTTTGTTGTAATAACTCATTATAAAGTAATAAATAGAAGAATCTGAATGATATCCATTCTTGGAATGCCAGATCCTCCTCTACAAAACCAGCTTCTTCAAGTTCATTTATAATTGATGCTTCTAAAATCGGTTGAAGCTGAATCCCCGGGTATCTCACATTATCAATCTGCGCTTCCACATACGTATCAGTTGTATTAGCAGCAAACTCACTGAAAGCATTGTGCCGAAAACTGTCTAAGAAAAAGATATTCTGAGTTATCATTGCAATACTAATGCTTAACCCTACAACTGTAATGATAGCTAATCGTCTACTGATTCCAATGAATTTTAAGTTTAATTTAAAGAGTTCATTGATTTTTCCCATGTAGGTCAGCTCAAATACTTACAATAGATAAACTCACAGTAAACTTAGAAAAAGTGAATTAAAGTATTGCTAAAGTACTTGAAAATAAGAAAAGAAAAAAATTTGAAGGTTAAAAATCCTTCAATTTCTAATGTTTTTTCTTCTTGTGGTTTGGATAACCTTTTGGTCGGAATTTGAAGCCGTAAGTAATGACTCCTTCTTCTCCTTCTGCAGAAATTTTTCTAAACGCAAATTCCACAGGCATATCAATTGAAACTTCCTCCTGATTCACAGCAACCACTTGTGTAGTTAATCGAGGTCCTTCATCTAACTCGATTATCGCTAAACAATATGGAATACCACTTTTGAATCCCTTAGGAGGAGTGTAAACCCAAGAGTAACTAACAATTTTTCCATACCCAGAGTAAAAGAATGGTTGGAGATCATTTGAATTACATTTTATGCAACGATTACGTTCTGGGAAATACAATGACTCACACTTTGTGCATTTAGTACCTTCAAGCCTGTATAATGAATGAATTCTTCGCCAAAATCTCGGAACTGACACATTAATCACCTCTTGAAAAAACATTAGCAACACAGGTTGCCCCGGATCCTCCAATATTATGCGTTACACCTATGTTATTTTTCGTTACTTGCCGTTTTCCAGCTTCGTTTCGTAATTGATGAAACACCTCAATAACCTGATAAATTCCAGTGGCGCCAACAGGATGACCTTTCGATTTGAGACCACCACTTGGATTTACTGAAATTGTACTGTTAAGTGCCGTTTCACCATCAAGTGAGAATTTCCCACCTTGGCCCTTTTTACAGAATCCAATATCTTCAAGGGTAATTACTTCAGCGATTGTGAAGCAATCATGCACTTCAATGAAATCAACATCTTTAGTTTTAATTTTCGCCATATCGAATGCTGTTTTTACAGCTCTTTTCGCAGATTCCATGGTTGTAATATCTGGTCTTTGATGTAGTGCAATATGGTCTGTTCCAGCACCTGATCCTATAACATATACTGGATCATCTGTGTATTTCTTAGCTAGACTCTCTTTTGTTACTATGATTGCTGCTGCACCATCGCTTACGGGTGAGCAATCAAACAATCTAATTGGATCAGCAATTATTCGAGAATTCATAACTTGCTCCATGGTAACTTTTTTTGGGAATTGAGCATCAGGATTAAGAGAACCATTGTTATGATTCTTGACAGCTACACTAGCAAATTCCTCAAGAGTACTTCCATATTTGTGCATATGTGCTCTCATCATTAATGCAAAAAGAGCTGGAAAAGTAGCTCCCATTCCGAGTTCCCACGAACTATCAGAAGCTGTTCCTAAAGCTGTTGTAACATCACCAATGTCAATGAGATCAGTCATTTTTTCTACACCAATAACTAATGCTGAGTCATAATATCCTGCTTGAATTGCCATCATAGCTACTCTAAGTGCTTGAGACCCACTTGCACATGCAGATTCAACACGTAATGCAGGGGCGTTCACACCAGAATGAGGACCAATTAGAGCTGAAATATGTTCTTGTTGATTAAAGATTCCAGGTGACATTGAACCAATAAAAGTTGATTCGATTTCCTTCGGATCTATATTTGCAGATTCAATTGCTTTTGTAATCGCTATATCTGTTAGACCTCGAAGACTGTTTTCATACCATTCACCGATTTTAGTATTGCCAACGCCAACAATTGCAATTTTTTCCATTTTTTGTCCTCCATTACATTTTGATTTTTCCACGATGTTTCGTATAATATGAATAGTCCAGAAAAACCTTATCGTCAATGTAATCCTGCACTTTTGGAATATTTTTTCGTCGTTCTTCAATACCGTCTTTAACGGTTATTGTAAAAGCATCACTACCAGAACCAGAGCCATAAGATATCATTAAGATTTTATCACCTGTTTTGGCTACATCAAGAGTTGCTGCTAAACCGATCATAGAAGATGCGGAATAGGTATTTCCAATCCATCTAACAGCAAGACTTGGCTCCACTTTTTCTTTAGAAAAACCAAGTTTTTTAGCAGTTGCTAAAGGAAATTTAGAGTTTGGTTCGTGAAATACCACATAATCATAATCATCAGGAGTAGTATTAGTGTTATACATAATATTCTCTGCTGCTCGAGTTACATGTTTGAAATATGCTGGTTCTCCTGTGAATCTCCCACCATGAGAAGGATAAGTTGCCCCTTCTCTTCTCCAAAAATCAGGAGTATCAGTAGTGAAACTTTCTGTGTGATCAATACTTGCTACAAAATTGTAATTACCAATAACCAGTGCACACGCACCAGCACTTGCAGTATATTCAAGTGCATCTCCCGGTCTCCCTTGAGAACAATCCGCACCAACTGCTAAACCAGCATTTATTGTTTTACTCTTCACAAGCCCCATACACATTTGTACGCCTGCAGTTCCAGCTTTACAAGCAAATTCAAGGTCTGCAGCAGTAGTAATTGGTGCAGCTCCTATTGCTTCAGCTACTATAGTAGCTGTTGGTTTAACCGCATAAGGATGGCTTTCAGATCCAACATAAACAGCTTCAATATCTTCTGGAATAATACCAGCCATTTTTAAGGCATTTCTTGAAGCTTCCACTGAAATGGTGATGGTATCTTCATCCATATCTGGTATGCTTTTTTCCTCCACTCCCAGTGCCTTACTGACAACTTCCCCAGGTTGTCCCCAAATTCGAGCTATTTCTTCAACTTTAATTCTAAACCGAGGTATGTAGACACCATAACCTACTATACCAACTTCTTCTGAATGAGACAAGATTAATCACACTTTTTTAC
>JAGMDP010000310.1 GCA_023128635.1 Candidatus Heimdallarchaeota archaeon
GGATATGATAGGTTTAACTTTTTGGTGTAAAACCAAGACAAGAGAAGTTGTTCTTTCTGATGAACATGTAGAGTATAAATGGTTAACACCAACTGATGCTCTGAAAATTTCAAACCATCAAATAGTTACAAGTAATCTTGAACAATACATTAAGGAAAAGAATAGATTAGAATAGTTATTTCAAGCAATGGTCACTATAATAGCAAATTTTACCACTTTTGCTTTATTCTGTGACCAGAGTATATCTAGTTTAGATAATATTGGTGATTAAAAAATGGCAGTTACATTAAGAGAAATTACTATAGAGAATTTCATTGAGGCAATAAAGCTAGAAGTAAAAGAGGATCAAACAAACTTCGTAGCTTCAAATGCAGCAAGTATCGCACAATCAAAATTCCACACATTTCTTGAGTGTTATGGAATTTATGATGATGACAAAATGGTTGGATTCTCAGCTTTTGGAAAAAATCCAGAAGATGAGACAATCTGGATAGTAAGACATATGGTAGATAAAAACTTACAGGGCAAAGGTTATGGAAAAACAGGTTTGAAAGCAGTAATAGATTTCTTACAAACAAAGTATTCTTGTTCTGAGATCTTCTTAGATGTTGTTAAAGACAATGAGATTGCAACCAATCTATATGTCAAGTCAGGATTCAAGCAAACAGGAAAGAAGAATGGGGAAAGCCCGATCTACAAATTGGATTTAGCTGAATATTCTGTAGACTATTAGAAGTAGTGGAGAGGAAAATAGTCCTTTTTCTGTGTCGAGGATCACCAGAAGATGAGCTCCTCTCACGGTATCAATCTACGCACTCAACCCGCTTCTCTTGGCAATTCATCGAAGACAATTTGAGCTTGCTTCCGCGACGATGAGTCGTTTCAACACTTCTAGTACGGAAATCTCAACAGAGCATTGCTGCAAAGTATCATAGTTAAACCGCACTCGCTTTGCGTTTCTATTCTCAGAGCCAGGTTTCCACCTGACAGCTTTCACTGCGTCGCTTGCCTGGAAGAAAGGACCTTCCTCAGTTGCTAACGAGAGCATCCGGTAACCGTTTAATCCTCTCCAGAGATAATATCGTCTTTGTGAGATAAATCTCTTTTGAAATAGAAATTTATAACTAAAGCTTAAAAAGTTTCGGGAAAAATATCAATTTGTGAAACAAATGACAGTGGAAGTTGAAGTAAAAATAAAAGTAGAAGATTTCGAAA
>JAGMDP010000311.1 GCA_023128635.1 Candidatus Heimdallarchaeota archaeon
CAACATCTCCAGGATAAATATCTCGCTCAGTTTTTATCTCCCGAAGTCTTTTTACTTCCTCTTCGAATTCTTCTTTTGTGATATTAAACCAAGCATAGGTTCCTTCTACTTTGATTAATTTTTCAGTTTCGATAGGAACTAAAACATCTTTTTTGAAGTACTTTCTAACTAAGACCATTGCAAAAGTTTTGTATTTCTTGACAGTCTTCCCTATTAAATTTTCAATTCGTACAATTTTACCTAACCTATTACTGTCCTTATCTGCAGCTATTCTAGAGAGTAGTCTTGAGTAGTCCATATCGTTCAGTTTTGTTAAGGAAAAAGAGTATTTCTATTTATGGTTGCTGTCGAGTAAGATAAATTAGCTGAGCGGGAAAATAAGAGTCGGATAGCCCCGCTCAGGAAAAGATTAGGGATCAAATGACATTTTTTATGGGGAAGAGAGTGCCTTATGTCTCCATTCTTCAATCGGATATTTATCAATTACAAAAAGACTATTTAAAGAAATGATTTGTTTCAGTTTTGTCTAGAAAATAGGAATTCCGAGATATTTTGCTTTCTCAAAAAATCTTAACTCCAAAGGTTTTATATCTTCTTTTTTTGAACGTAACTTGAGTTAAAATGCCAAAAACTGATGTTGAAATTTCTCCATTGACATTCGCTAAGATCATTAATTGGACATCATCGAATACGGAAAGAGAAATAGGAGGATATCTAATCGGGAAAATAATTGAAGACAAAGTAATGATTACAGATGCAATCTATGCTACTGCTGATTCAAATCCAACATTTGTTTCATTTGATAATATGCTTCAATTCAAAATCATTGAAGAACTCGAGAAGAAGGGAAGTGACAATATTATTTTGGGGTGGTATCATACCCATCCTGGATTAGGTTTGTTCCTATCAGGAACTGATATTGCTACGCAAAAAATATACCAAGCTTTACTTCCAGAAGCAGTTGCGATGGTCTGTGATGGTAATACATTCGCTAAAACCAGAGAGCAAAAAGATTTCAAAGCACAATTTTTTAGAGTTGATAAGAATGATAAATCTCAAGAAATCAATTTTGGTGTATTAACTAATCCTAATGAATTACTTGAGTTATTGACTGATTTTGTTCAAGACGAGGAAAATGTAGAAAATATTGTAACAAATTCAGTTCAAAAATTATCGATCCATGTGAAAGATTCTATGGAAC
>JAGMDP010000032.1 GCA_023128635.1 Candidatus Heimdallarchaeota archaeon
TAGCTGCTAAGCTCGAAGGTATTCCTCTTTATGAGCAACTCTATAATCTTGCTTATGACAAAAAAGCAACAAAGTATCTCCTCCCAGTTCCGATGGCGAACGTCATTAATGGTGGAAGTCATGCAGGCGGGAACTTGGCTCCTCAAGAATTCATGCTTATGCCTTTAGGTTTTAGTGACTTTCGAGAAGCTATGCGTTCCATTTCAGAAATTTATCAAGTTCTAAAGAAGATACTCGAGAAGAAGTATGGTCCTTCAGCTACAAATGTAGGTGACGAAGGTGGATTTGGTTCACCTGTAGATACCAGTAAGGAAGCTATGGATTTGCTTGTAAGTGCCACTGAGGAAGCTGGTTACAAAGTGAAAGATGAAATATGCTTTGCTCTTGACCCTGCCGCTTCTGAATTCTTCAAAGAAGGAAAGTATCATATTGATGGGAAGGTAATTTCTGAGGGAGAATTAGTTGATTATTGGTATGATTTGATTCAAACTTATCCCATTGTTAGTGTTGAAGATCCATTTGATGAGGAATCTTTTTCCGGTTTCGCTGAACTACGTAAGAAAGTAGCAGATAAGGTCCAAATAGTAGGTGATGACCTTACCGTTACAAACACAAAACGTCTCGAGATAGCAATAAAAGAGCACTCTATTAATTCGCTTCTACTTAAAATAAATCAAATAGGTACTATTACTGAAGCAATTAATGCTGCTAAAATGTGTTGGGAGAATGATTATTCTGTAGTTGTTTCACATAGAAGCGGTGAAACCGAGGATATCAGTATTGCTGATCTCTCCGTTGGCTTATGTACTGGACAAATCAAAACTGGTTCAATAGCCAGAGGTGAAAGAACCGCCAAGTATAACCAATTATTACGAATAAATGATACATTAGGTTCAAATACTGTCTATCCAGGTGCAAACTTCAGAACAGCATATAAGAAATTTATATGAGTAAATTTACTCGAGATGATTCTCTTAAAAGGTGCGATAAAGACCTTTTAAGAACTCTTTTTATTAAGAAAACTAATCAGTTAATCATAGTTTGGTTGTGAAGACTTGCGAGTAAAACGAAAAGACCTCGAGATATTTCTTTCAAACTTGCAAGGTATTCCTGAACCAAAATTGCATTTGGAACAATACCCAACATCTGCAAGAGTAGCTGCTAATATGCTTTGGAACGTAGGTGTCGATCATAACGATATTTACGCGAAAAATGTCCTCGATTTAGGATGTGGAACTGGTACACTCGCAATTGGCGCAGCTTATTTAGGAGCGAGAAAAGCAATTGGTATTGATATTGATTTAGAAGTCATACAAATTGCAAAAAAGAACTGTGAAAAGATGGATCTAACTGAACACTGTGATTGGATATGTATCGATGTAGAAGATTGCAAATTGAAGGGCATAGACACAATAATAATGAATCCACCATTCGGAATGAGAAAAGAAAGTATCTCGAGAGATAGGTTCTTCATAGAAATTGCATTGACACTTACTGATACAATTTATACGATTATTCCCTATGCAGATAAAACCAGGGATTTTTTCAAAGAACATTGCAAAGAATTGGGAGCAAAGATTGAGCAAATCATTCAAATGGATTTTGAAATTATAAGACAGTTTGAATTCCACAAAAAAGAACTGCATATTACTTTTGTTGATTTATATAAAATCATTAAGCTATAATAGACTGACTTTTACTCAGCTACTCCATTAATTAAATCAAGTTTTCTCTGTCTTGGTAGCCTCTTCAGTTCGAGTTCCCTCTGCATTGCATCTCTCTGGGTCTGAACAATCTCAACAAAAGAGAGTTTAACCGGCCTACGGGTCTTAGTATATCTTGCTCCTTTACTTCCTGAATTGTGTTGTTCTATTCGTTTCAATAGATCCTTAGTAAATCCTGTGTAAATTGTTCCATCAGAACACGTAACCATATAGACGAAAAACTTCATTTTAAACGCTCCATAGTAAATTTCAAACGGTTTTATAAAAAACCTCCGATTTTTGAGAAAAAGAATATTTAAAGAAGAGAAAATGCTATTTACATGAAACACAATTGTGCTGTGTAGTGCTAGCTTATGTCGAGAAGAAGATCAAGTCTAAGACGCTCAAAATATGAGATTTACAATGAGATTTTGAATATCATCTATTATCAATCAGACCTTCCACTAACAAGGATTTCAAGAGCTGCTAATTTACCTGTAGACAGAGCTAAACCCTTATTGATGTTTTTGATGGCAAGAAATCTCATTTTCGATGACGAAGATGAAGGATTAACGATCTATCGAATTTCACCTTCAGGTGTTGAATTTTTGGAGTTGTTCAAAAGATTAGCAAAGCTTATCCCATCTGACGATGACCTTGATGGGACAAATCTCTAAGAGAATATTTCTTAAATTAACTCAGATAACTGAGTACAAGATTTTCTTGATAATAATAGAATTAATCCTAGGTTTGCATCATTTTTCGCTAATACTGTTAAAACAGCTCTTGAGGCAACATCAAGCAGAATAATATAACCATTATCACCTAGAATTGAAATATTGTTTATTTTTCCTTTTCCAAGTTCCTTAGTAACTCTTTCAGAAACTGATGATATTGCTGCAGTCATAGCAGAAATGAGGTCTTCATCAGCACCACTATCAAAAGCTGAATCAATTGGAAGCCCTTGAGCAGTAACTAGCAAGCAGCCTTCAACACCGTCATGACCTGCTTTTAGCTTTGTAAGTATTTCGTGAATCTGTTCAACCCGAGATGACATGATAATTACACACTTTAACGAGTTTCATAAATTAGTTAATATCTTTTTGTATATTTACATATTAACCAATCTGGACAATAAATAAATGTAGCATATGATTAAAATATTATGTATCGGACAAAAAAGACATATTTGTAGACGTATAACAATATTTTTCAAAAAAAACTTGAAGAAAAGATTTTAAAGCTTAATTTAATGCAAGAACGATAACGTCTACATATCCTCTAAATAGAGGAAATTTATTCGTACTCTCTAGATTTCAGAGGTGTAAAATTTGCAAATGAAGATAAGAAAACTACTATGGACGATAACAGTAATTTCAATTATTGTCCTCGGGAATGGTTTGACAACAAAAGCAATACCTAATCAAATTAGTGATGATATTTCGCCGGATCTATTTCACATCGGAACAGTTTATTTAAACATCAATGTTTCCGCATCAGAATTTACCCCGGCCGAATTTACAGTAAAGGAAAGTACAACTGTAAATCTAACAATAGAAAGTGTTGATATTGGACATAGTTTCGAAATTTTAGAGTACGGAATTAATGAAACAATAATTGCAAACTCAACCGTAAATATCGAGTTTGTCGCTGATACTTTAGGTACATTTGAGTATTTATCAGTAAATTGCTCAACAACAGGTACAATGACAGTGGAAGATCCCTATGTGCCTGATTTACCAAGACCAGAGGATATTACAATTATGTTTGATTTAAGTCACAATTCAAATGCCACAGAAATTGCATTAAAATACTCTGGAATAGCAAATTGGACTACTGATAATAATTTTCAGTTGATTGTAAATGAAAATAATTTCTTAGTTGTAGATACACTAAGATATATTGATGTGTTAATGATCCTTGAACCTGATGAAGATTTCACGGAATCAGAAATTGATGTTGTTAAAATATTTATTGAAAATGGTAGAAGCATGTTCTTAACTGGATCCGAAGCTACAGCCTTTACAAATATAAACAATTTTACAAAACCTTTCGGATTCCAATTTGATAATACAACTGCAAGATTCATTAATGCAACTCTCCCAGCTACTGACGGAGAGAATAATACATTATCATCATTCATCTCAACAAACTTCCTAGATCATCCGATAATCAATGAGAATCAATATGTTCCACTTACAGATGAAATCATAACTAAAATAAAGTACACAGGAACACTTCTAGAATATAATGCTACATGGATTACTGGATTTACAGAAGAAAGCAATTTAACGGATAGCGATGAATTAATCGACAGCTATTCACTATTTTATGGAAATAACTCAATTTACGCGGATGCAAATGGTGATACAATATATTGGGAAAATGAAACAGCAGGTATAAACAACACCTTAATCGCCGCTGTTGAAACATCTTTTGGTTCGAGAATTTTAAGCATTGGATCAGCTGAAATTCTAAATAATACAATGGTCGGAAGATATGAATTTAATGAGATATTCTTCCAAAGAGCTTTACAATGGGTTGCGAAAATGTATGCAGTACTTCGTAACGATGATTATTATGTTGGTGCCTACGATGCGAAAATTGGTGAATTAATTAACACTAGTGTATCATATTATGCTCAAAATAATTCTGTACTAGACGACATCAATGTAACATTAAGAATTTGGAGAGCATCGCAAATCTCAGACTCATTTTACATGACACAAATAAACAATTCCTATTACGAAGGCGTAATAAATACAACTAATTTAAAGAAAGGATTTGTTAGTGTAAATATCGTAGCCCACAAAAGAGGATATGGCTTTAATATTACAGAGGAAATCTTTTTAGAAATTAATCCTGGAGAAGCCGTTCCATATGACGTACCAATACTATACATAATCACATTTGTACTTACAATTGGTATAGGTGTTCTAGCGCTAGCTTTCATCTTTATTAGAGTAATAAGAGCTCCGAAAACTGAAGACGCAGCAGAAGACATTGAGGAAGAAGAAACAGAATCAGACGAAGAAATTGATTTAGATGAATATGAAACGGAAGAAGAAACGGAATCAGATGAAACATAATTCTGGTTTCCAAATATTACTTCTTTCCCTATTTTCTTTATTTTATACAAATTTACCATAACCATAGAGTTTTTGAAGCTTAATTAATTAAACAAATATTGTAAAACTCAAGTGGACTTGTTTTCGAATGAAATCTCAAATTGACCAACTAAAAGGAGAAGCAGAAGCAAATTACAGTGCCAGCCGATGGGAGGACTCAGCAAAGACATATGAACACTTGGTTGGTTTAGCTCAACAAAACAATGAATTAGAACAAGCAATTGAGTTTGCTATTGCAGCAATTCGAGCTTGGAAGCAAATGACTGATAAAGAAACAAGAATAAACAGACTTTACCAAGCAATAGGCTTGATTGGGGTAAAAAAAGCCGCGGTAGGTTTTGAACAACAAGCAAAAACAGCTGAAACCAATAATGAGTTAAAAAATTCTGCCCTGAATTTCGAAGAAGCAGGTACAGGGTACAGTTTAATACAGAATTATGATCGAGCAAAAACTTGCTTTGGGAGTTCTGTGAAAATTTTTGAGAATTTAAGTACTGAAGCAATGAAAGATGCAGACTTTGAAACTGCGATACATATGTTTGATCGAGTTTGTAATTTGTATGAGAAAATTATTACGATACTCGATAAAATCTTAATTGATAAAAAAGAACTTGATAGGCTTGCTAAGCACTCTTTACTCGAGGAGAAAGCAAAGATGGAAAAGAATATTGCTTTATCTAAAAAGAATAAAGCATACTCCCATGAGAAATTAGCACAAACCTACCTGGATAAGGATGATCCTGATTGTAATCGAATTGCTGAGAAAGAGTACACAAAAGCTATTGAAATCCTTGAATCCATAGATGAAATACAATTAGCGAAGAAATTGCAAACCAAAATAGAAAAAATCCCTTAATCATTAGCTTTTTCTTTGAGTAAACTCTTAATAAATTTCTTCAGATCCTTAGTGAAACTTTGTAAAGTTTTTTCTGAGATTGTGTGAATTAACGGACAATCTTCATCAAGAGATGTTTTGTTTAAATCCAAATCAAAAATTATTGGATAAAATTTACATCCTTGTGGTCTATCAGCATAAATCTGACACTTATTTTCTTTTAAAAAGAAGCAGTTACCATTAATATTTCGAAGTTTGAAAAAACCATCTTCATCCAGAAAGCAAAAATCATCTTTCTTATATCCTAATTTTTCGATTTTCTCAATATCATTTAATGAAAGCATCATCTTGGTATCTTTACAACATATCGCACAAGTAAAATCAGCGCAGACACCACCAAGACTCAAAGATTTCAAAGTATCACCGACACAATTAATTGAGAAGAAATTAATATATTGATTAATGTTCTGATTTGATTAAGAAACAATTGGTGAAATATTTGACGCTCCCAAAACTAATACCTCTTAAATTAAGTACCTCAAATCCCATGACTGTTCCTGAATACAATTTTAATATAAAACTAGCACAGAAAACAGGAACAAATGGACCAAGGGATCTATTTTCAGCCTATAATGTTGATTTCTTTGAAAGGTATACCGCAGCATTTGCCAAAACTCTCGAGAGTGAAATCTTAATCGGGTATGATGGCAGTAGGGTTCACCAATCCATTTCCGTAAGTGCTCGAGAGTATTTAAGACGCTGTGGGCTCTCAATTAAAGAATTAGATGGACCCGTAACAGTTCCCGAATTCATGTTTGCTTGTTATCAACTAAAGGTACCCGGTTGTTTCTTTGGGAGAAGTCATAGTCCCCAGCAATACATTGGTTTGAAATTAGTAATTAATGCGAAAAATGCCTTTCAATTACTTGAAAAAAACGGAGCTGAAATAACATGCCCACCAAGTCTTGAATCAGAGAAAATCTATGGATTCTTACCGAGAACACTTGCTCCAGTAGTAGAAGAGGCAATAAAAGATAATGTAATGGTTCACCCCAAAGAAATAGGTCGACATGATAAAATAGAGGCGTCTGCTTTGCGTGAAGAATTCTTCACTTCTATAAAAAAAGTAGTTCCCTTAAAGAAAATAGAAGGGGAATACATAGTTGATTGTAGACACAGTATGGCCGGACCTGTTTGGGAATTAATTAAAAGCGAAATGAATGCAGATATTGTTCTTCACAACGATGTTTTAAATCCTATAGCACCTGATAGGGATCCAAGAGAGATATGGGGCGACCTGACACAGAAGTATATGAATCAATCAAAAGCTGTTTTTAATCATGACGGAGATGCTGATAGAATATTCCTCTTAAAAATTCCAGGGAAAGGTCAAGAAACAATTGTAGATAATCAGGAGGAATCATTTACAACGGGGTTAATCGCTGAATCAAAAAGCAGAAAATCTGATGCCTATATTCTTGTCCAGGAAAGAATATCACTTATTATGCTTTCAGCATTATCTGAGTTAACGAAAAAAGTGTATGCAACAGCTCAAGGAGAACCAGCATTCTTCTTAGGTGTTACCGAATTACTTACAAGAGATCCAAACATGAACCGAATATCTGGAGCAGATTACACTAATATTTTCTTTAACAAAACACATCCGATATGCATGAAATCACCTTTTCAACAAGCGCTTTGGTTGATGAACTGGTTCACAAACGATAACCAATTACCGAAATATCCATCCGTAGATGTAGTAAGAACACAAATAGATATGGTGAAACTAGATTATCCACAAAGACTTCAGAAAGTGTTAAACTCTACAGAGGAAATTAACAAATACTTCAATGAACAATTCCAAGTAGTTTACCACTCATCAATAGATGGTCAAAACCTCATTCTAAAAGATAAGAAAGAAAACATGCTGATAGTCAGTATTAGACCAAGCGGGACAGGCAGATATACAAAAGTCTTCTCAGAAATTGGTCTTGGAACATCAACAAGCAAAGAAAGAAAAACAATAGCTGAAGAAGTAAACAAAACCATTGAAAAAATAATAACCAAATAAAAGAGAAAGATGAGCACCACAAATTGTGGTGCAATTAACTGTTTTCTAGAGAGGTTTCAAGCATTAGTGAATCCTAGTTATCATGTCCGCGAATCCGCAGTAGCTGCGAGAAAAACGAAATAACCAATAACACATATTCCTATGGTTCCAACTAGAATTGCTAAAGCAATGAGTACCCAAGCCCACCAAATCATTTGTTTCACCTTGAAGTATAATGATAATATGTAAATACTCACAATATAAGAAGTTTTCACTCTAGAGAAAAGCTCTAAGTTAAAACCGTCTTACTCTGCCGTTTATTTTAATACTTTAGTTCCTCTTGAATTTTAATTTCAATATATGAATAACAAGAACAATTGAAGTAAAATTAATGAGAACTAACCAGATAGAAAGTGGTGCCATTACTGTAAATTCTTGACTCCAAGACATTGAATCTGGATCAAAAATCCACAAGTCATTATAGGTAACACTGAAACTTTCACCTATTCCACCAAATAAAATTACTTTATTATGATATTGATCAAAAACCAATTTATGTTTACAACGTGCAGGTGGGTTAAGTGTTGAATGGACTTCTATCCAAGTATTTGTTTGAGAATTGTAAATCCAAGTATCATCCATAGCTCGATTGGGGATATCTTCATTATCACCTCCGAAAATAATGAAGGATTCATCATTTGGATTGGACGTCATACCTAAATGGTATCTTTCCATAGGTTTTGCTGTTGGGTATTTCTTAGTCCAAGTAGTAGAAGAACGATTAAAGAACCAGACATCATTTTTTAAATGGCCATCATTAAATCGTCCACCAAAAAACACACCAACCTTATTCACGTCATCATATACAAAAGAGTGGCCGTAACCTGCTCCAGGTCCACCAGTGGGATGAAGTTGGTACCAATTATTAGCTGTAAAATTAAAAGCCCACATCTCATTTGAAACTGAAGAAAAGCTAATGGCTCCTGCATAAAGGATTACTTCATTAAATTCGGGATCAAAATACATTGTATGAGCAGCTCTGGCAGAAGGGGCAGTTGTTGGATGAAGTTCTGTCCATTGATTTGTTGCAGGATCAAATTCCCAAGTATCATTAAATTGAGCTAAAGCTACAAGAGAATTACCACCAAAAAGAAGAATTTTACCAGTTAATGTATTATAAGCCATTCGATGAAGACTTCGACCCTCAGGAGAATTTATACCAGAAAGTTTCCTCCAGGTTTGATTGTAGCTTGAAAAAATCCATGTTGCCTTTAAATCTACTTCAGTTCCACCACTAAACTCTCCACCAAACATAATAATTTGATTATTATTAGTATCATATATCAATTCTTGATTGTATCCCGGCAAGGGAGAATCTTCTATTGCAGTATTAGAATCTGCAGTATTAATCATTCCAAAACAACTCATTACAAGAAAGAATAAACTAAATTGCAAAAACAATGCTTTATTTCTAATTATCAAATTTTACACATCCATTGATGCAAGAAGATAAGCTACTTGCCAAGAAATAATAATCAATACTAGTATTTTTTTATAAAGATAATGAACAATCTTGGTTTGATATTTTTGATTAAACAGCTAAATTTTCTGCTTTTTGCAGAGGATAATATGTTATCAGATTACTGATTTTTCTAAGAAGAGAAGTGGCAGGCCCGGACGGATTTGAACCGCCGATCTCTCGGTTACTTCAGCACAATCGCATGAGAGTGCTTCCGAAGCCGAGTATTCTATCCGGACTGAACTACGGGCCTACAAGAATACAAAATTATTCGTTGGTGTAGGTCAAAATCTTTCTCTATTTAATATTTTTCGTGACTTGTGTTTTGCCCATTTTCATCACTAATAATGATCATTTGAATTACAAAGCTATAAATAGTCATACAAGAAATAATATATTGAGGATTTGTTTGGCGAACTTATTTACTTGGATAACAGCGGGAATATTGATTTTCATTGCAGTCTTGGGATTAATTGGTTTCTTCTACTTATTTAGACGAAGACTGAAAAGAGAAGGAAGAGGGGATGTTTTCTTGATGAATAAGGACTCTAAAGGCGGTTCTCCGCCTATTGAAATCCGAGCTCAAAGAGACTATCGTTACAAAGATGCTGATGTTGATCCGTACGATAAATCACAATATGTTATACCTAAACAACGTACAGATGAACGAGAAATTATACAAACAAGAAAGAAAACTTTGAACGAAGAAAAAGAAACAGAATCAAAAATTCAGCAAATTAGAAAAGCTGATGAGTTAAGAGCAATAGATTTTCAGTCAAAAGACGGAAAGAAAAGAAAAATCAAAGAATTATTGAGTTACAAGGAAAAAACTAGCCTACAGTGGATAAGTACTGTTACAATGATTCCTATTGAAAGTGTGATTGAAATTCTTACCGAGGATTCGAATTTTATTATTAAAGATGATTCTGTGTTATTCGCAAAAATGCTGGCAAAAAGCGAATCAACGATGCCTGATGAAAGAAGGGTAAGTGCTCAAGAATTGAGGGAAAGAGAGGAAAAAATTGCTGAAGGTATTTGCCCAATATGCAGTAATTCCTTCGAACCAAATAGTGAATATTGTCCTAATTGTGGGTATGTTCTCAATTAAAGCATAATACTCCAAAATTTCTACGA
>JAGMDP010000033.1 GCA_023128635.1 Candidatus Heimdallarchaeota archaeon
TTCTTTGATTTTGTTCTAAATACAATTCTAAGTTCACTTAATTTCACAGGTGGAGCAATTTATCTTCTAAATCAAATAACCAAAAATGCTGAACTAAAACGTTCTATTGGAATGCCTAAAGTTCTCAATAAAAACCTAGAAAAAATCGATACTGAATCACCTCAATACAAGCAGTTATTCGTAGCTGGAGAAACTTATGTTTTAGAGGAATTTGATTCTGTGAACCAACATGCAGATGTAGGTGGCATTAAATCAATTATCTCTGTTCCATTCTTTTCCAAAAATATTGTAATAGGTGCATTAATGCTTTCCTCAAAAGAATTCAGAATAATTTCTAGTGAAAACCAAGGTATTTTAGAAGCAATTGGAAGAGATGCTGGAACTGCTATTGCAAAGTTTATTGCTGAACAAGAATTGCAAGCAAAACAATTAAGCTTAATGACTATTTTTGATGCCTTAAATGAAATGCTGCTTGTTGTTAGTGGTAGCACTGGTCAACTTGTAATGGCAAATAAAGCTGCTAAGGAAGAATTCGGTTTATCTGACAAAAAATTAGTGAAAATGTCATTCTCGGAATTATTTGCTACAACTCCACAAGATGATAGTGTGGAAGAAGTATCCTCATTGTTTACTAATGAAACAGGAGAATTTTCAAAACCCTTGAAAACCAGTGATGGACAAATAATTGACTACAAAATATCCTACTACTCTTACACAATAGAGAAACGTGATGTTTTCGTATGTATAATAAAAGAATAAGCATTTGATTATGCAATTTTGGTTTCTTTACATTGAATGGCTCGAGAAAGTACAATCAAGCGTGGGATGTTTGCCGGGAGAATAACTTGGTCGCATTTAATGATCTTGATAACCGTTTTGAGGAAAAGTTCCTGACCAATGTCTTTAGCAAATTCAATTTTGGGAATACCATAAATAATTAATCCTCGTTCACCCAAAATTTCTAAATCCTTTTTTGAAACAAATAGTTCTTCCTCTTCCCTCACAACTAAAACTTCTCTATCTCCTAATGATGATATTGTTTCACTAATATCAAAGAAAGTAATAGCATGAGCTAAAATCTCAGAAAAATACTCTCCAGTTGTTTTACTTTTATCTTTAGCATTAGAAACAAATTCATCATAAAGCCTAATTGAGACATTTCTAATTGTAATATCCTTAAGTTGGTCTTTGTTCGATGGATGAGTATATGCTGTTCGTTTACGAAAAATGCCAAGTTGGATGATTTTAGGAATATCTCCTAAGAAACTTGTTTTGCATCGTCGAATCAATCTAACGTGTTTTACAAGAGTGGATGCATCAACATCTTTCTCAAAGGTTAGATCAGTAATCTTACTAAACAAAAACATAGTATTTTCACCAGCAGATACTAGGTCTTGTTTTGTCACAACTAATTTATCTAAATCTCTGATGATTTCAGGAGCTTTTCCATGACGTGGATGTCCATGTCTACTAATGAATCTACGCCAAGGTTGTTTGTCGATCATAACAATGCTGTCAAAAGCATCGCCTGCAGATAATCCGTGTTTCTTTGCATAAACAGTGAATTGTTCGTATAATTCCTTGTTTACTCCCCGTATAGTGATATCTTTTATTTCTCCAAGATCTTTCTTCACAACAAACATTTTTGACACGTCTTGATTCAACTATGATATGTATTATTTGTGTGATATATTAGTTTTTTGTTTGATTAGACAAAAGAGTTAAATATGTATGATTTGTATGATAATGTGTTTGATGAAATATATTTGAAAAAAGAAAAATGGAGCCCAAAATATGGCTACAAAAGAAGTAAAAAATGTAACAATAGAATATAACGATCATAAACCACAAGTACTTGCAACTGAGAAATACAAATCCGCCAATCAATGGTTCTGGTCAGGATTAGTACGGTACCCTGGATTAATGTTTACTTCCATGTTTATAATAATCTTAAATGCTGTAATCAGTGTGTTACCTGGAATCTTACTTGGGTTAGCACTCGATATTTTATCGACAGGGGATGACTACTTTAAAACAGTTGTAATCTCTATTGTTGTTGCTGCACTAATGGGTTGGTTAACATCCTCATTGAGTGCATACTTATGGAGTTTAGCTAGTTATCGTTTTGAACGAGATATACGACAAGAGTTTTTTGATGTAGTTCAAAATCACTCTATGGCTTTTCATGATGAACACGATTCTGGTGTCCTTTTGTCGATGGGAATGAATGAAACTAATCAAATTCGTTTTTCCTTTACTCCCTCTCTTCGACACTTACTAAATTCATTCCTAAGCATAATTATTGTCAGTATTTATTTCTTCGTTCGGATCCCTGTTGGTTCCAAAGTAATCGGCGTTGCGGATTGGAGAATTGGTATTGGAATTGTCTTTAGTTTCATAATCTATTTAATCTTAGCCTGGATATATGCTCGAAGAATTGGTCCTATCCGAAAAGAATTAGCAACAGAACTTGGAAACGTTTCTTCTTCATCTCAAGAAACCTTCAGAGGTATTGAAGTTGTCCGATCCTTTGATAGTGAAATAATTGAAGAAAAGAAATTCGAGAAACAAAGTTTACGACTTGCTGATAAAATAAAGAAAGAAGGTTTTCTAAGTGCTTTTTACTGGCCTGCTTTAATAATGGTTATCGCTACTGCCGTTGTTTTTGGGATTGGTCTTTGGATGGTCTCCAAAAATGATGGTTCTATGAGTATTGGTCAAATGACTTCTATGCTTTCACTGCTCTTACAACTAGTTATCTTGAATTTCATGGTTCCTATGAGGTTACTTGGACTCCAAGCAGGTAGGATGAATGCAAAACGAATTTGGGATGTCATGACATTTGCAGATCCCTTAGTTGAACCAACTAAATCACCAGAAGCTGATTGGTCCAGTGACTTAATCTTTGATGATGTTACCTTTTCATATCCTGGGAAGAAAAGGACTGTTTTAGAGAATATTTCATTTAAAATTCCAGCTGGTTCTCGAGTTGCTCTTCTGGGCGGTCCTGGATCAGGTAAAAGCACTATTCTGAAGCTCTTATTGCGACTTTATGATCCTGATAAAGGATCAATCCGATTGAATGACGTAGGTTTTGAAGAAATGCATACGTTTGATGTCCGAAAGGATGTTACTCTTGTAGAGCAAGATATTTTCCTATTTGGGACATCGTTTAGAGAAAACATCTCCTTCTCCAAATCTGATGCAACATTAGAGGAAATACGAACTGCTGCCAAGAGAGCTCAAATTGCTAAGTTTATTGAATCAACCCCAGATGGTTATGAAACACTCATTGGTGAACGTGGTGTTGATTTATCAGGTGGACAAAGACAAAGAGTAGCAATTGCAAGAGCCTTGTTGGCCGATCCAAAATTACTATTGTTAGATGATTCCACAAGTGCTGTTGATATTAAAACAGAGGTTAGATTACGGTTGGCAATGGAGGAGCTGATTAAAGGACGAACTTCCATAGTTGTCACCCAAAGATTGTCTACATTGGTTGATTCGGATTTGATTATCTTTCTCGATAAAGGGAAAATTATCGATATTGGTTCCCACGATGAGTTACTTCGTCGGTGTGAGGAATACCAGTTTATGATTAGTTTGCTCCCAGTTGGATCGCAATTGATCGAGGATGCACTAAAACATAACAAAAATAATGGAGGAACCAACTAATGGGAATGCGTGGACACGGCGGAGGACCAATGCGACGATTATCAATGGAGAAGAAAAAAGCAGCTCGACCAATGGGCGTGTTGTTAAAAGCTCTAGGAGCATATCTAGGAAAATACAAAGGGTTGTTGATTGCTTCAGGGTTAATCAGTCTACTTTATGCTGGAACTCAGATTCTAAATCCAATATTCTTATCCATGGGTATAGATTCAATAGATCCCTCTAATCCAGAAATAATAACTCTATTTGGATTCGAATTAACAGGATTAACAGCTGTTATAGTATTCGCTGGCCTGTTTGTATTCTTAGGATCGCTAGGATTTGTCATAAATTCCTTCAATACTAGGGTTCTCTCGAGTGTACGAGCTTACATGGTTAATGATATGCGAACAGATGTTTATAGCAAATTAATCAATTCCTCAATGAGCTTCATAAAGAAAGAGCAAAGTGGGAACATAACTGCAAGGATAACAAGTGATTCAGATGAAGTCTCAACAGGTATTCAAGTATTCATCTCAATAGTAGTACAATTATTCTTGTTAGTTGTAACTTTCTTTGTAATTCTATTTCAGATAAATTGGCAGATATTGTTAATCTGTTTAGGAGCAATACCTTTTGCATTGCTTCTCAGCGCAATTCTTAGTACATTAGGTAGAAGAATTGTCCTAAGAATCAGACGAAAATTCGGAGAAGTCTCTGGTAAAATGGCTGAAAGCTTTTCAGGAGTAGCAGTTAGCAAATCATTCAATCAAGAAATAAATCTCTCAAATCAAATGCAGGTTTTAAACCAACAATACTACAAAATGAGCATCCAATTCGGAATCATGATGAATGTTATTATGCCCATTATTTCAACTGTTAGCTCTATAGTAACCTCCTTGATATTATACGTTGGAGGAGTAATAACCAATCTTTCCTATGGGGAAATATTTCTTGGAACCATGTTAGCAGCACAATTCCTCAGACCAGTCACACATCTATCTATGATGTTTCCAACACTACAAACATCTCTAGGAGCACTTGACAGAATTTTAGACATAAAAGAAGCAGCACCAGCAATACCAGATGCTCAAAATGCGGAAAAACTCAATGAGAATTATTCTATAAAATTCGATAAAGTATGGTTCGCATATGACTTGGATACCTGGGTGCTAAAAGACATTGATTTAGACGTCAAACAAGGAGAAATGGTGGCTTTGGTTGGGCATACGGGAGCCGGAAAAACGACTCTTGCAAGTATGTTACTGACTAGATTCTATGATATTCAAAAAGGATCAATAAAAATAGGTGAACAAGACTTACGTGAAGTCACGCAACACTCATTGCGTCAAGCAATAGGACTAATTCCCCAAGAACCATATCTGTTCACTGCATCTGTTTACGACAACATAAAATATGGAAAACCAGATGCCACAGATGAAGAAATCTACAATATCTGTCAAATGATTGGTGCTGACACTTTCATCCAAGCCTTACCAGACGGTTATAATACCATGGTTAGAGAAGGAGGAAAACAACTCAGTGCAGGTCAAAGACAAATAATTACAATTGCAAGAGCAATGCTTTCCGACCCTCAAATACTCATCCTCGACGAAGCAACTTCTCGACTAGATGCTTATTCCGAGTCATTAGTTCAAGATGCTCAAAGAAAACTCTTCAAAGATAGAACAACCTTTGTTATTGCTCATCGATTATCTACTATACATGATGCAGATAAGATTGTCGTTTTTGAAAAAGGTGAATTAATGGAAATAGGTACTCATGATGAATTAATGAAAAGTGATGGCATTTATGCTGATCTGTATGAGACATACTACAGTTTCCAAGGTATTGATGCAATCGATATTGAAGCTTTCTTAGAAGAAGATGAAGAAGAATTTGACTTGTCGCCACAAGCAATGTTGGCTTCAGGAAATATTGACCCTGAGAAAATCAAGAAAATGGTTGCAGAAGGAAAACTTCCACCTAAAGCATTAGAGCACCTTAAACAAATGCAAGAATCTGGTTCATCTGAAATGAAAGCCAAAATGGTGAAGAAAAAGAAACATCCTCCGCATTAGATACAATCATTTAAAGCAACAAAATTATCTTGTTGCTACTTTTTCCTTTTTTTTCCACTATAATGAAATCACATAGAAAACATTAAATTACTCTCTCTAGTTAATAATCGAAGTCGACTGCTTCGAGCATTACCAAAGGTGGAAAAAGCAAAACATGTCCAATGAATCTGTTCTCTTAGTTTATCCTCCAAGTCAGTGGGGATACATCGATCGTTTCTGTCAACCTTTAGGCGCCTTGACACTTGGGAGTATTTTGAGAGATGCAGGAATTAAAGTAAAGGTAATAGATCTTTCCGGTGAAGGTTGGACCCCACAACAGCTGTATGCTCATATGAAAGAAGAAGATTATACTCATGTTGGAGCTACTATTTTAACACCATTTAGAGACATTGGTTATGGAATTCTAAAAGCTGCAAAAAAAATCAATCCTGATGTTGTTACCTTAGCTGGTGGACCTCACGTTTCATTTTTCAAAGAGAATGTTCTAAAGGAGTATCCCGGACTTGATATTGCTGTTTCAGGCGAAGCTGATCTAGATATAGTTGATATTATTCAAAATCCTAAGAAGAAATTCTATGATCTTGGTTGTGTTGAAGACATTGATGCTCTGCCAATACCTGATAGAAGTCATGTAAGGCATATAGAATACAATGAATTAGCAGGAATCTACATGGATGATTCTGCCAGTATGAAGTGGATAAGAGGTTGTCCTTGGAGAAAATGCCGGTTCTGTAGTCGTAATGAGTTAACATTAAAGCATCGTCGTAGAAGTCCGGAGAAAATTATCGAGGAAATTGCAATCATACAACACGAGTTGAAATATAAAAACATCCTTGTCGTTGACGATAGCTTGGCATTAAATACAAAATTCTCTAAAACAATTCTACGAATGAAAATCAAAGAAGGATTAGATATTCCTTTCTGGGCCTTAGCTCGAGTAGACCAAATTGATGAAGAAGCATTTCAATTAATGAAACGAGCAAATTGTAGTGGTTTACAAGTTGGTATAGAATCAATAGTACCTCGAGTAATTGACATGTATAAGAAAGCTCCAGGGGATCCAAAAGAATGGTTCCACAAAGTTGATCGAACATTAGAATTAGCAGATAAATATGATATTATAATGATTGGTTCTTTCATTGTTGGTGGACCTACAGAAACAGCAAAAGAAATGCAAACTAATGTAGATTATTTACGAACTTCTAAGGTAGATATTGTTCAACCGTTTGCTTTCCAATATGTCATTGGTTCTGAGTTCTGGCATGAAGCTGTGGATAGTGGGCAACTCAAACCTGATGATATCTATGCTTACAATGATAAGAAGTATGGAACATCACCTTATACCGCGAAAGAACTATTCGATAAAGTCTTAGAAGCAGAGGATCTTATAAATGGGCCAATTCTCAATCCTGGAAGATATGTTCGACTAGTTGGGAAATTTATCAAGCAGAAGAAATGGCGAGTTATCTGGAAAAACATACTTCAATTGCCTAAAATAATTCAAGGACTACTTCTCGAGCATCCCTATGATATTGTAATTGAAGATGAATTAAACGATTAATCTTCTAATGTTATTCCTAATTCTGTGACTTCTTGGAATAACTTTTAATTGGAAGGAAATGATGTTATTTTTGATAGAATATTGAGGTTTTCCAATGGAAGAAGGTAAACTACCCCTTGATTTACTTGATAAGATAATTGGGGACTTTGATACTTTACCAGATAGTGTTATCCAAGGTCCACAAGTAGGTGCAGATGTTGCAGTAATCGATTACCAAAAAGCGATAACACAGGCACAGACTTTCTACCAAAGCAAAGAGAAAGTCTTTCTAGTTTACAAAACTGATCCAATTACTTTTCCAACGCCTAATCCTGGGAAATATGTTGTTATTGTGAATGCGAATGATGTAGTTACAAGTGGAGCTATTCCTTTTGGTTTTAATGCTACAATCATTCTTCCTATTGGAAGTTCAACAAAAGATGTTTTAAACATCCAGCAAGGAATTCAACAAGAATGTAAGAAAAACAATATCATTATTCTTGGTGGTCATACTGAATTCTCCTCTTCTGTTTTTACACCGATTATATCCGGAGCTATGCTTGGTTTTGTTCCTAAAGATTACTATGTTCCTCGAGAGATTAATGAAGGAGATGTTATGCTTTGTGTTGGTTGGTGTGCGAAGGAAGGAGCAGGAATAATCGCAAATGAAGGGTTTAATGAACTCAGTAAGCACATGGGCAAGTCTTTATTGGATATATTAATCAAACTTGGGAAAGATATTTCCGTTGTTGATGTCGCACTGAAAATTAATAAGAAAAACCAACCAGGACTCATGCATGATGCTACAGAAGGCGGGGTACTAGGAGCAGTTTATGAAACAATAGCTCCCTCAGATTTTGGTATAAAGCTTCATTCAGAAAAATTCCCACTGACAAATGAAACAATAAAGGTTTGTAAATTATTAGAGGTTGATCCACTAAAAGTAATCTCTTCTGGAACTTTACTAGTTATAACTTCTGAATCAAAAGCCAAGAAAATCAAAAAGGAATCCACTAAAGAAATCCCAATAAAAATTGTTGGTGAAATATGTTCTAAAAAGAATGGAATTACTTTAGATGGAGAAAAAATACCTCCACCTGGACCTGATGCTATTATAGAAGCTTTAAGAAAATTAGAAGAAGGTAGTTTGTAAATAAACTAACCTTCAAATTTAATATCTAATCTAATAATCGTTTTTGTCCTTCAAGTTTCTGAATTTTAGTGATATCTTGAGAGACTTCTAAACAACCAAGGTATTTGCCTTCTTTACTTCGTACTGCGAAGTAACGAATGTGTATCTTTAGATCTTTGATATTGATCCAGAATTCTGCTACATCTCGTTTTTTCTTTCGGAAATCATCAAGAATTTTCTTAACGACATGTATGCTTTTTTCTGGGTGACAAAGATGCACATCACGGCCAATAACAGCTTTTGTTCTTAGGAAAATTCGTTCTTCTCCTTTACTGAAGAAAACTACTTTATCGTTTTCATCAACAAAAGTCATGTCTACAGGGATGCTATTGATGATTGGTTCAATGAATTCAATTGGTACAGGACCGGTTTCAAATTCAATAACCCCTGCTTTTAAGTCTGCCTTTGGTTTAACTTCATCTGCTTTAACACCAAATGGTTGCTGTGAATCTTCAGGTGTGAAGCAACAGTAACCTATTTCATCGAACTCTTTTCGAACAGTCACCCATTCGTCTTCAGTTAACAACCTCAGTGATGCTGGGAAGAGAATATTGTTTTCTTTGAAGAAATGTGTTCCAAGCAAATTAGCTAATGAACCTACAGTTTTCAGAAGTGCTTCTTTGAATACAGGGAATTTTATCGATTTTTTATCTACTGCTTCTATCACGTCATACAGATTCTTTTCCAAAGCTCTGATTTTATCATGATCTATCCACATTTGTGCGGGTGGTTCTGTTAATCCATGTTTTTCTATATATGGGAAAAGAACATTTTCTTCTCGTAAGTAATGCTTAATAGCTTCTTTGAAATGATGAGCAATATCTTTTATCACCTTCATTTCTTCGTCAATTTTACTGAAATCTTTCTTTGAAGCTGCCTTAGTGGCAACCTTGTTTAATTTCTCAACGAATCCTAAAACCATTCGATGCTCTTCCATCAAAATATTGACAGGATGACCCACGGGAACTAGTACTTTTGCTTCACCGAGTTTTTCCTTGAAAACAGCAAGATGAACATCACACAATTTGTTGAGCTTTTCTCTTGGCATACCATCTTTAACTAATTCTTCTTCGGCTTTTGCCAATTCATCTGGACCGGTATCGCTGATTATACCTTTGAAATCCTCTTTAGCTTTATCAGGATCGTATCCTTCATCTAATTTTGTAATTAGTTCTTTCAGTTTTTCCTTTTTCGTACCCAATTTAGAACCTCCATAATCGGGACTAATAAAACAGTCACTTCGAATCCATTAAATCATAGTGATTTATATTGTAAATGGTTGAAGTGAGTATCTACTCGTAATTGAGTAAATGACAGTAGTTTTATAATATTATCGGAAAAAATCGTTTTAACAGTAAAACTCAAAATATGATAGAGTTCATACATCAACTATCTTCTGGAGTAAGGAAAGAATGACTACTGAGCCATTAAAAAATCAAATAAAAAAGCAGATCCCAAACGCTTATCTTAATATTGACTTGAAAGGTTATGGCGATCGTAAAAGTGGAAAAGTACGTGATTTATATTCATTTGATGATAAAATAATGATCGTTATATCAGATCGAATATCCTCTTTTGATATTGTATTGAATCAAGGGATTCCTTACAAAGGACAAGCACTAAATCAAACCTCTGAATTTTGGTTTGATTCAACTAGTAAAATAATGAATAATCATATTATTGCTGTTCCAGATCCAAATATTATGATTGCTCAACGGTGTGAACCAATTGAACTTGAAGTTGTAATTAGAGGATTCATCACAGGTTCAGCATGGAGACGGTACAAGTATCTCAAAGAAAATAATGAACCACTAGTAATCTCAGGCGTTGAATTTCCAGATAATTTGAGAAAAGATGAAAGGTTGTCAGAACCAGTTTTTACTCCAACCACGAAAGCACAAGAGGGACATGATGAAGAAGCTACTCCTGAAGAATTAATCTCCAGAGGAATTGTTTCAAAGGATGTTTTAGATCAGATAGTAGAGGCAGCATTCAAACTCTATGCTGAAGGATACAAAGTTGTAAGTCAAAAGGGTGGTATTTTAGTAGATACAAAATACGAGTTTGGTTTGAATCCAGAAGGGGAAGTTGTCCTTATTGATGAGGTGCATACTGCAGATTCTTCTCGCTATTGGTTAAAAGATCAATATGAAGAGTCATTCGAGAAAGGTTTGAGGCAGAAAGGACTTGACAAGGAATATGTTCGTAACTGGTTAAGAGATAATGGTTTTACCGGTGATGGCGTTGTGCCTGATTTGCCTGATGATGTTATTGTGAATGCCTCTTTGAACGTTATTAATGCTTACGAATTAATAACCGCTCAGAAATTCAAACCAGCAGAAGAGTATGCTTCAAATGAAAGATTAATGGAGAATTTGAAAAAATACTCCTCTTAGTAATTTTACTCTGAAACAAATGGATTAGGTGAAGAAAAGTGAATGTAATTCTCTCAAAAACTAAAGATTTTTTCGTGCAGCGAAAAACATCAATCCTGATCATTTTTCTTCTAGCATTAGTTTCATTATTTCTGAGAATTCCTCTAATGATAGGACCAGTAAATACTGATGTTTGGTATCTCGTTTGGGAAAGCCGATTATTGTTTGATGGACATATTAGGCAGTTAATCATTCATCCATTGAGTGTCTTTGGAATGTATACTTTCTCACCATACCCTTTTGGTTCTCTCCTAGCATATCGAATCTTTGATTGGATAAGTTTCAGGCATGTGTTTGTCGGTGTAAATCTATTCATTTCATTTTTCGTTGTATTAATGGCTGTGTTCTCATTCAAATTTTTCAAATACATCTTAACCAAGAATGAAGAGAAGGAAGAACCAAAGAACAACTTTTTAGCTTTTGTTGGGAGTCTGATTTACATTAACTTTCCTTACATGATTTATTTCAGTTATAACTTTGCTTCTGCAAGATTACCTATGATGGCGTTCTTCCCATTATTTTTAATGTATACTTTACAAACAATTAGAAAACGAAGTGCAATAGCTTATGTGAAATCTATTGGAATTTTCATTGTTCTTACTTTATTTCACAGAATGAGCATTCCACTTCTAAGCATTATAGTAATCTTAGGAGTTTACCTTATTTTCTTCAAATTACTCGCAAACAAGTTACGCATTGAGGAAAAAATACCTCGAATAAAAGCAATTATCTCAAAATACTTTCTACTAATTTTCTTATTATCCTTTTTGTTTTCAATTATTCTAAGTTTTGTTTTGGAAATCGTAACTGATCCAACTGGTTTAACAGCTAGAAGCTTCTTTCAAGCATTGCTTGTTCAATTACAAATAACTTTTGCAGATGTAATGCTGGAAGGTTGGGGTCCACTCATCTTCTTCTCTCTCTTAGGGATTATTTTCTTGAACACAAAGTTCACAGTAAAGGATGCTTCTTATTATAACATATTATATTTGATCTTACTTCAACTGCCGCTTTTCCTATTCATTTCAAATAATTATTCAATCTATGTATTGTGTATAGTTCCCATTCTCTTATTTCTGCATTATTTTAAAACATCTACAATGGATAATGAAAAACAAAAGATTGAATTTAGTTCTCTTACACTAATTGCTCTTGGTGTGTATTTCATAATTGGTACTGTCTTATTTTCCTACACTGCCTATCCAATTTCGTTTTATCTCTACCTCTTTGTTATTATTGGTTCATTCTTGTTAATATTCGGAGTGACTCTGTTTTTCACAAAAAGACATTACGATAAAAAAGAGCTAGATTCAACAAAATTAACGAATTTCTATAAGCAATCAACGAAAATTGTACCATTAATTCTAGTTATCGGATTAATAGCTTATTCGCGGTTCTATCTTGATGCTCAAACAATATTCAAACCCAAAACCTATCCAGATTATTTTCCAAGCATTATTTTATCTGAAGAAGAAGTAGTTATTGCTGATTATCTTGACCAATATCAGGGCTCGTTATTTGGATGTAGTGTTCGTTTAGCTGGCATAAGGATTTCAGTTCTATCAGGTTGTTACTACCTTGCAGATGCTCATGGTTTATCATTAATGCTTACGGGTTATTATTCAGCTGATGACGTAAGGCAAAATACGACGTTTAGGCCGTTCTATAAAGCTTGGGATTTTTCATTTTTTGAAGTAGATGACAATTTACGATCTGGGCGATCATTTTACACTGATTTAGTTTCAAATAGTATTAACTCAACAACTTTGGATATAATTACTCAGCTGGATCTCAAGTATTTCATAACATTGAGGAATAGTACACTAGTTGAGACACGAATGACAGATTTCATTGAATCCCCTTTTGTTCAAGACATCGATACTATTGCTACATTAATTCTAGAAACAGAACATTATTCCCTTTGGGAATTCTAGAGTATATTTGAATGGTATTCCTTAAGTAGATAAATTACATTAATATAACATATTCAAAATCATCAAGTAAATACATACCACCATTAAATGAGACTTGGTTTTATGTCAACAAAATCCCTCAAAGACAAAACATTACTTGTTATTACACCTGGTTTTCCAGATGAAAATAACAAAAGTATTATGGGGATATTTGTAAAAGACCAAGTAAATGCCATTAAAAATGAATTCAAAGAAATATACGTTATTGCTCCTATTTTAAGCGCGTTAAAATTAGCCTCTCGAGAGCGTTTTTGTCAAAATTATACTTATGAGAATGTTTCAGTTTTTTATCCAAGATGTTTTTACGTTCCACTTACCTATACATTTGGAAAAAAAATAGACAATCGATTACGTGTTGTTCTTAATACAATTGAAAAAAACAAACTTAGCTTTGATCTAGTACATGCTCATTTTACCTGGCCATCAGGTTATCTAGGACAACAAATAAAAGTGAAATTCAATACTCCCTATATTTTAACAGTACACGAAAACCGCAAATGGTTTCAGAAAGAGCTTGATAAGGAATATAAAGAATATATTTCTGCATGGAATAATGCTGATACAATTCTAAGAGTAAATATGAAGGATTATGAATCACTGAAAAAATATAATCCAGAAGTCTATTATCAACCAAATTGTGTTAGTGGGAAATTTGAATTTACAGAAAAAAAACATGCTAGAAAACAAATTGGTTTACAAGAAGATTCGAAGATTATTTTTGCTTTTGGCAATCACTTAAAGTCCAAAGGTTTTCATGATTTAATTAATGCAATGAGGATTATTGAAGAATCAGGGAATAAGAAGATTGATTGTTACATTGGGGGTTCTGGGATTTACTCGAGTAAAATGCGAGGGTTAATTCGAAAGCATAATCTATCAGACAATGTAAAAATGATTGGGCCTATCACAAGGGATGATATTGCTACTTGGTTTAACGCTGCTGATTTCTATGTTATGCCAAGTCATCACGAAAGTTTTGGTATAACAGTAATTGAGGCCTTATCAAGTGGGACACCAGTAATTACTACTTACAATGGTGCCAGTGAATTTATAATTGAAAACGAAAAACTAGGATTACTTGTAAATCCAAAATCACCAAAGAAACTAGCAGAAGCAATTGTAGAAGCGTTTCAAAGAAAATGGGATAGTAAGTCCATTACAAAGTTTGCTGCTAAATACTCAGGAAAAGCATTTTGCAAAAGCTTAACGAATTACTTTGGGAAGATAGTTAAATGAAACAAATCAGTAAGAATCTTGGTAGTAATTTCCTTTTTTCATTCATTGTGATTTTGATCATAGGATTAGTGAATATTGGCTATCCATTACTAATTGGCTTTCTGTATAGTGCAGAAACAATGGGTAATTTCGCAGTTCTGTTCAATTGGGCGTTTTTCTTAGCAATTCCGATTGCCAATGGGATTGCCCCTGCCATCTCAAGATTTATCGCTGCTAAGACAGGTGATGAAACTCCGCAAATTAATAAAATCGGTGGAAAAATTACTATTTTTTATTTGCTCATGGCTCTTGTGATTTTTCCTTTCATTGGTGTGTTTGTTTTCCAACTTGATATTTTTGATTTGCTTATTGTGATTTCAATGTTGATTATAGTAATTCTTCATTATTTGTTTAGGTATTCTCTACAAGGTCAAGAGAGGTTTTCGCGTCTTTTCAAGTTTGAAATATTATCCTTTGTAATTTTTTTGCCTTTTATGGTTCTTTTTGGGATTCTACCAAATATCTTGGGTTGGACAGGACTTACTGGATTTCATTGGTTGTTTGTTCCGGTAATCGCATATCACTTGGCTTTTGATATAGTATATCTTATCGTAGAAACTAAAAAGATGGATTTCAAGGAATTTTTCTCTTTCCCAGAGATTACTAAAAAAATACTTCTCTATGCTCTCTTCGTTGGAATTGGAAGTCTCTTCAGTTTAGGGGTTTCTCAAATTCAGATAATAATCTCAAACGAATACTTGACTGAATTCCGTGTTGGAGTATTAGGTTTCTGGGATTCTGCTATAAAACCTATTTCTCTGATTTCTGTTGCGATAGGAGCGATGACGATACCGCGGATTACCAATTTACAAAAGTCAAAAGAGGAGTATGATGTTTCATTTGTTAATAGAATTAATTATGCTTTAACATTGCTAATTTTGCCTATCTTTGGTTTGATTTTCTTAATTGTTGCGGGTTATCCAAATTTGTTTGATCATTTAGGGTTAACGAAATACCAAACCGCTATTTACTGGATAATTCCTATTTTCCTTTCTTTTCAGGTAGTGAACAATCTAATAGCAACGCCGACAATATCTTACTACTCTTCCTCAGAAAGGAAAGTAATAATCAATCCCATAATCTCTTTTGCTTATTCACTAATTGTTATTGTTTCCTGGATTATTCTTGTGCCTAGGTGGGATATTTGGGGATTCGTAAGTGGCATAGCTATAGGTAGCTTGGTCTTCTCCTTAGCAATACAAATAACTGCTCTTATTATAACAAAAAGAAAAATTGGGATGCATGTATTTGTTATGCTAGCTTTCTATGTTTTAGGTGGAGTATCACTAATACTACTAAATTATATATCAATCATTGTTTTACTAGTTCTTTGGTCTTGCATTACCATTTCATCAGTAATCATAGGAATTCTCCTTCTAATTAAGGTCTTAAAAAATAGAGACTATTCCATTACCTATGAGGAGCAAGCAACAATACTAGATGAAACCAGTAAATTCTAAAACTAATTATTCTTGACTATTGGTTTAAGCTGTTCCAAAGACAGTTTTAACTGGAAGCATTTCTTTGTCTTAAATGCATCACTTACAAGTGCAATTTCCTCTGAGTCTTCTTTCAAAGCAAAGAACAAACGCAGAGTAATTTCTAAATCAATTATATGGAGAATAAATTTGTGCAAGTGATTCTTCCTTTTAATGAAATCATTGAAGAGTTTCATTGTGTTCGCTTTATCCAAAATATTCCAAATAATTGCTTCATCACTTAGCAAATCTAAGATCATTTCATAATAGCTTCCTCGTTTTCGCATCCATTCAAAATAAGGGACAGAGGAATATTTTGGTAATAATGGTAATCTGAAAATCGATTCGAAAAATTGCAGAGATTTAAATCCAAATTGAATAAACCAGGTAGCAAACAAACGATTATACCAAATTAACGATGTTGTTGGATACTCTGCAAGTTCCTCATTCAAATGCTTAAGTGTTAAAAGTTCCAGTTTTCGTTTCTTTCTTAATTTAGGTGGTACTTTGAGGTAACTAGATATTATTTCTGGATGGGTGTATGGAACATTAATGGAAGCTAAATGACTAAAAGATCTAGATGCTCCTAACATGTAGCCACGAGCTCTTGTTTGAGTTAAGAGATATTCTAATCTTAAAGATTCGTTATCAATTTCCCATAGAAGATTTCTTTGTTCTTGCATGCCTTGCTCCAGAATCTGAAGTGTTTGATCTTTTGGAGCATCGAGAATTGCATAGAATTTTCTTTTCGGGAATGCGTATTCATTAGCTATTAGATTTTCCATTAAACGCCTTTCAGGCGACATGTATTTTCTAACCAATTTTTCAGTGTATACTAAATAATTGCCACCAAAAGGACCATCACCTAATAATCCATCAAAAAATAGTTTTTCTCCATTTACTTTCTCATATAAAGCATGTCTAATACTTATTACATGATTTGATAATCCTTCGCAGTGCCACATATGCTTGAAGCAATATTTGAGTACATCAACATCGCTTATTACTTTGTAATGATGTGGAACACTAAGGATATCTGATACACCCTTCGCATATTTTATTTCCTTTCCATCTGAAAAGCTATCAAATGTGTATGTTTCAATGGATTTTTTCCATTTCTTGTCTATTGCGGAAATCAATAATCTGGAATCCAATCCGCCAGACAAAAGAAAGGCTAGTTCCACGTTCTCTATTGCTGCAAAATTTTTCATTTGAGCTTTTAGAAGCTCACTAATCTCTGTAGCAGTTTGATCTAAATTATCTGTTTTTACATAATCTTTTGGAAAAGCATACCAAGTTTTCCTTCGGTTGATTCTGTTCTCTAATAATTCTTGGGTCTTCTTTTCCCAATTTTTAATTGTAATTTTCGAGTTTCCTGGTAACAGTCGAATTTTTTTGAAAAATGTTTTAACTCCTAATATAGAATGACAGAAGAGGTATTCAACTAATGCATTATAGTCTAATTCATTCAAAAGTTCTGGATGCATTGCTATTATATATTTCATATGTGATGATATGACCATTTTTCCATTTTCTAAAGCCACTATGTATACGAGATACGCACCAAATGGATCTGTTTTTATCTCAACATCCATTGTCTTTGTGTTAATAGTAATAACTGGTGAATAACTGGTATCTACCTTCTTTTCTTTTTGTGGTTCCTTTATGGCCAGCATTTTTTTTGTGTTTATCTGGAATTTAATGCTGGTATCTTTTTTCTCTAACCGGAAATTATCATTCAAAAAATCAGCAGATAAAATAACACAATTATTTTCTTTAGAGAATTCAGTTAGCTTAAAATTTCCTAAAAATACCTTTTCAATAGTATCCCTTTTAGGGGTATTGCCATCCATTGCTATCTGTATGTAGAAATGTGTCATTAAGAGCCGCCAAATAAATTTTTAATGTAAACCTTCAAGATAAAAAATATAAAAAGCTATCTCAGATAATGATTAGTAACTATCTCTGTTGTGTTAATATTGAACGCGAAAAAGAACAAACTAAAGCAAAATAAAAAGCAAGTGAATATAAAACCAATTGTTTTCATTACCGTAGCTTGTTCTTTTTTCATCGATCATCGAGTTAATCAAGAAGTAGCAAGTCTGATAAAGAATGGTTTTTACGCTTATATTTTATCATGGGATAGAGAGCGCAAGTACTCAGACAAAGAAACTGAGAATTATTATGTAAAGAGTGCTAAACTTTTGGATGCCAACAAATTTAGTAAAATTCTTTTTCTTTTATCAGCAATTTTATTTCAATTTTTGATTGTTTTCCACGGGATTAAACTAATACGAAAACACAAGAGAATAATTATCCACGCGAATGATTTCAATACTCTAGCAGGAGTAATTTTCCTAAAAATCATATTCGCTAACAGGATTCAAGTTATCTATGATAGTCACGAGTTCACACGTTTTGTTTACAAAGAATGGTATGGTCCAATAATTGGAAACATTGTATCAAGTCTAGAAATAAAGTTCATCAAGTATTTTGACAAGATAATAACCGTTAGTACACCAATTAAGAAATATCTAGAGACAATCTCTAATAAAGATGTAAAGGTTATCTGGAATTATCCCACAGAAAGTTTGCTGCCTAAAATATCGAAAGCTAAAGCTAAAAAGGCTCTCGGTTTTAAGGCTAATGATTTTGTATTAATTTATGTTGGGACACTTAGAATTGATGTTGCATTGTTCGAGCTGATTTCTGCTGTTAGTATTTTGAAGGAAAAACAACTCACGCCAAATCTCAAAATTTTAATTGTCGGTGATGGCCCCTTTCTTCATCAAATACATGAGTTGGTTGAAAAAAAACATCTTTCAGATATTGTCAGAATTATCGGACGAGTTGAGAGAGAAAAAGCTATGGACTATTTGCGAGCTGCAGATATATCCTATATCCTATTTTCTTTAAAAGGGATGAACACTAGGATTGGCATGCCTTGGAAGTTATTCGAAAGCCTGTTAAACGAAACTCGTGTTTTAACTATGACTGATACTTATGCAGCTCATTTCGCTAAAAAGTACAATGTAGGATATACCGTTGCATCAATCACTCCGATTGAAATCGCAAATACAATTTCGACGATTTACAAACAGAAAGACAAAGATGATTTCAATCTGCCGCAAAAATTTGTTTGGGAAAATCAGGAAGCTGAATTCCTCAAAATCTACTTAGAATTAATACAAGAAAGTAAATCTTGAGTAAACAGAGAATTTTTAAAATAAACATTTATCAGAAAAAATAACCTAAATGCCTATCTGGGAAAAATTAGTCAGTTCATTGGATGTTAATTCATGTTTAAGGGTAAGAAACTAGCTGTGATAATTCCAGCGTTAAACGAAGAAAGACTTATCAAAAGCACACTTTCCGGCATCCCAGATTATGTTGATAAGATAATTGTAATAGATGATTTCTCAACTGATAAAACTGTGGATATGATTATAGAACTTGCCAAGCAAGATAAAAGAATTGAATTAGTCCGACATGAAAAAACCCATGGTGCTGGTGGAGCAATTATTTCTGGTTTTAAAATCGCCCTTCAAGATGAAGATGTGGAGCTTATCAGTATAATGGATGGCGATGATCAAATGCGTCCAAAGCATCTGCCAGAATTGCTTACTCCTATAGTAGAAGGGAAAACAGAATTTACAAAAGGGAATCGTTTGAAGCGAAGTCATTGGAAAGGTATGAGTAAATTCAGATTATTTGGTAATCTCTTACTTTCTCTTCTCAACAAGAAGATCTCGGGTTATTGGTCAATAGAGGATCCTCAAAACGGTTATGTAGGGTTATCAGCTGCTTTTCTAAGAAGAATGGATCTTGATTCTTTATACAAAGGATACGCATTTGAAAATGATTTTATGATTAAAGCAAATGTCGCAGATGTGAGGATGCAGAATGTCTTAATTCCTGCTTACTATGCTGAGGAACAATCGAAATTAAAATATGGTCCCTTTATTACAAGCACCAGCTGGCATTTATTTACCTCTTACTACTGGCGATTATGGCATAAATATATCAAAACGTTCCATATTGTTGGTATCTTAACAATTCTAGGATTTCTAGATTTAGTTGGAGGTTTAATTGCAGGGGGAATACTTGGATTCTCTCCCATTTCGATAATCGCAATTCCTAGTGCTGGTTTGGCCTTCATGCTCATAGCACTCTTGATTGACATTATAAAAGGAGTAAGACTTTCAAAATCTATGAAATAATTTTTTCTAATTTATGGGGAATTAAAAGGTAGAAACAATACTGAAAATCCATTATCATAGATACGATGAACATATGGATTTAATGGGATTAATTGACTAATGTCTGGATACTTCCTGATGAAGTCATCATTATCTCCTCCATACACTGCCCAGCCTACAATATATCCATCTCTATACATGATTTGACTTGTGAAAATATAATCTATTCCTGGATATATCTCCCAAGGAGAGGTGTTAGCCACTAGATTCGTTCTGTTCGTTTCATTTGCTAGGAGTATCGTCGTCAGCCAACTTGCATTCCCAATTTCAAAGGTAGCTCCGAGATTGCCATAACCTTCTACAATAGCTGCTAGTCTGAAATCTGAATCGACAACGATGTTTTGTCCTTCAACCCAAGATGGGTAACTCAAATTTTCAACAAAAATAATGAAATCGATTGCTGCAAATTCTGCTTGCCAATAAACTTCTTGTTGTCCCCAGTTATTTTCTGGTTTTGGATACGAATAAGTTGTAGTAAGAGCCATTGCTCCAATTAATGCAATCAAAGTCACTGCTTTCCATTTCTGAAGCTTCACTTTCTTTAGGATATTAAATATTGCAATTGCTGAAAGTAAGGATAATACTCCCATAATATACAATGCTAATCTTCCAAGTATGCTAGACATAATTGGGATAGCAGCTGTCACCAATATAATAGCAAGTTGACTTAAAGCCCAACCACGGATGACTCGACTTCTTGTCTTATTTGCGTTCGGTAAGGAAATTAAACCCAATGCCGCTAGTGGTGGAGTAACCAGGATAGGAGTTCCTGCAAGAATACCTGCCCATATTGTTTGATCCGGACTTGCAGCTCCAAAAAACATTGCAAAAATAAAAATGGCAATAGCACCAACAGTACTAAAGACAATAATTGCTATGTTGATTTTCTTTCTTTCGAAATTATAAAAGAGCACTGAAAATCCAAGTGCAAGAAGGAGTAACCCTCCAAAAATCATGATGAACGTCGTGCTGAGCGATATTCCCGCAAACAAAACAGAAAAAGCACTTTGTAAAAATGAAAGAGGAAATCCATTCAACCCAAAAACCCAATAGAGTATGACAAAAAGATCAATTGCAACCAGAATTCCGAGGTTAATCAGGACATTCTTCCAATTAGCTGTTTTAGTTTTAAAACGCCTGAAAAGCACATCATATGGCAAAACAACATGCCAGATGGCTAATACCATAACTGTTGTTAAATGATGCACTAAAGTAATTACCACAGTCATGAGCATCGCAAGAACTATCATTCGAACATCTTTACTCTCTAAATAGCGATAGAGATAGAATACCACAAAAGGCACAATTCCCAGAACGGCAATTTCGGGTGCTACATTTTGATTTCTATAAACAAATAGACCAAAGAAAGACATAAAGAACATGGATAGTAAAGCAACAGTCTTCGAGCCAGTTAATCTTCTTGCTAAAACAAAGAAAATTACCAGTTGCACTGAGCAAATTATCTGTGGAAAAACAAAAATAGCCCAAATAAACGGTTCACCATTTGTACCCAATAAATACTCTGCCATTATCAGAATAAATGTAAATCCTGGCGGGTCTCGAGCAATATCTCCTAAATTGAACCAGCTTTCATAAAACACCTCCCGCATATGGCGCAAGTAAAACCAACCATCGTAAGCGGTTGGCATTCCTTCTCTGAAGAGTCTCCAAGCTCTAAACAAGAATCCAAACAATGTGATTAGAATTGTTAAACTAATGATTAGAAAGTCACCTTTAGTATAACCTCGATTTTTTCTTTTATTGTCATCTGTGAATATCGAGTTTATTCCATTGGAGTTTTTTTCAGCATTATTTAATGCCACTAAACTTGACCTTCCTTTCTAAATTTTAGAATATCGTAATATCCGTAAACTCACCAATCAGCAGTAGGAATGCAAATAGCTGAGCCAGTATTATCATAATTCCTTCAAAAGACGTAAGCCTATGGTCATCCGTCATTGATCTTTTAACAAACCAAATTATACCCGCTAACGCGATTAATTGAAAGAGCATGAAACTATCAATTGGTGCAGTAACAATTGATGCAAATAAACCAAATATTAAAAGTGTCATTTGTAGAATGCCACCGAGAATATTTCCTAAAGCAATATCTGTTTTTCCTTTTGCAGCAGCAACAACTGCAATCCCGTGTTCAGGTATAGCGCCTGCGAAACCAACAATAAGTGCAACTATGCCAATAGGAATGTTTGGTACTTCATGCAAAACTGTTTCCACGGTATGACTAAGTAAATAACCACCAGCTGCTATCCCACTAATGCCAAGAATAACTAAAACAATAGCTGTCTTCATTGTTAAATGGGGGTGCTCCCTTGCGGGTGCAGTAAGAAATGGATTGCCTGATGCTTTACTAGTTCCAGTGTAAGTTTCCTTTGTATCTGGACAAGAAGGATCAACAATATTGATTTCTTCGGGCGTATCTAGGATTTTTCGATGAGCATGTTCCGTTATTTCTATCCTTTCAGCAATTTCCTTAGTATCAGGCATTTTCTCATCTAGCTGACTTCTTGTGGGTCTAGTAGCTCTCTCAGTTCCATCATATAATTCAAGTGCTTTGGCTTCTCTACTTTTAATAATTAGATAAATTAGATAAATGAGATAACTTACAACTAAAGCTATACCAGCCATTTGTGGTAGTTCTCCAGTTAATGTTGTGCCCTCTTCTAGAGGAAACTCTCCTGCATTCAATTTGGTTATTATAGAATTAATGAATTCAACAACCCCAACACCGAAAGTTAATAGAGTAGCTACGAAACCCCATCTTAATAAAACTCCTTCAGCCATGATGGTTTCTTTTTTAATCTCAATGTAACCTTTCTTTCTACCACCAACAAGAACTACAATACCAAGAAGAATAGCATTAAAACCTGCTGCAGCTAAAGTGGTGTAAAAAGCTGTAACAACTAAATTTTGGCCAATTACAGGGTCTGTGGAAAAGAATTGCCCTTTAATCAACATGATTCCAGCTGCTACTGCTTCTGGTAAATTACTTGCTAAACTTGAAATCACACCGGCCACAAAAGCAGTAAGCCCAATTGTCCGCATAATGTTATCTAGACCATCTACTGCCCATTCGCTTGGCCTAAAAGCTAACCATAAACCAAGTAGCGCTGCTGTAATTACAAATCCTACTAGTATTCCGGTTTTTTCAGCATCATATAAAATAAACATCGTAATGGTTGCTGCAATAAGAAGAAGAAGCAAAACAAATTCATACCAAGGCAATTTTATGATGGACCAAAGACTTCTGTATTCTTGAGGTTCTTCTAAAACTATCATGTCCTCTATTTCTGCTTCTGGTTCAAAAGCTTCTTCTGTTTTAGTAGTTTCCTTTTCTTTTTCCGCTTTTCCTTTCTTCTTGTCAACCATTTCTAACTACCTTGTTCTTTCATAATAACTCTAGAGGATAAATAAAATCTTTTTGTAGGTGATTTAATTCTGACAAAATTTTCTTGTATAGAAAGATAATTAGATGGAAAGTGATAGATTTATAATTATTAAAACGTAAAATCTTAACGAAAAAGGGGACATGTCGTTGGAAATTGCGGAAGATCTTGGTTTAAAAACTTACAACATCACTGTTAGTCAATTACCTTCAATAATTGTGAAGCTGTTAAAAGTAGGTCGACCATTCTATTTACCATCAGTTGAAGAACTAAATTTGCCGGATGTTACTATTGATCAAGTTATTCTCGTAATAATTGATAATTTTAGTTTATTTGAAGTAATAACTTACCAGCCAACTTGGATGATAAAGAATCTAGAAAACCTTTTGCTCATAGACACAGAATCCAAAATGAAATCACTCTCAGGTCCAATGCTTGAATCCACCTTTTACAGTAAAGATAGTCTCACCTTTAATTTGCTTTCTGCTCTTAATTTCAATGGAAAACAAGTAAAGGCGATTGCTCGAGAAGAAGATATCCCCAAGATAACAAAAGAACAATCACTAGTACAAACGGAAAAATCAGACGTTAATATCTATGTGCAAGCGATTAAAGCAATTAACAGAAATGATTTGCTCGTTCTGCATTTTGCAGATTTCGATGAGATGTATGAAAGATATTCCATGAATCCCCCAGAGGATATTGCTTCAAAAATTATGAGACGAACTGATAAATGGCTCAATCTCTTTTGGCAACAATCAATAGATGATACAGTAATGTTAGTAGTTGGGAATGATGGCAAGAAACCCCTTGAAATGAATCTTCAAGGACAAGCTGCAGAATGGAAACGAGCAAATTTGCCAATTGGCTTCATCAAGTTCCCAAAATGATTTCTTTTCGTATCATCATACAGTTGTTGTTGTTGTCGTCAGTGCTAATATTATTATGATTAATGTAATGACCAGTGCCAGTGCTCCAATAGTTATGCAGAACCATCCAAAATTAACTTTCTTTGCTAATCTCAGAAATAGTTCTATCGTAGCGAATCCTACAACTGCTGAAATTATTACTGCTAAAATCATTCCATACCATGGGATGCCCACAAATGAATATTCTCCTTGTATTAAATCTATGATTATAATTAGAATATTCCCCCCAATGATCGCCGGTATGCTCAGGAGAAAACTTCCCCGTAAAGAATCTTCTTCATTTACGCCTTCAATTAGCATAGTTCCTATAGTTGTCCCTGATCGTGAGATTCCTGGAATTATAGCAAGACCTTGGGCTAACCCAACAATCAGCATTTCCCATTTTTTCATTTCGTAAAGAGATTTTTTTGCGGTTTTTCTTCGCGACACTAAAATGAATATTCCTGTTGCAATCAAGAAAACGCCAATAATCAATGTAATAATATCTCCACTTGCTAATCGCCCATTCGCAAAATAGAGGTCGCCTTCTTGTAGTAAAAACTTGATCACAAGAAGAAGTGGCACACCAATAACTGCTGTTCCTGCTGTTGCTATGAGAAGGAATCTCCAGAGGATTTTCCTTTTTTCCGATTCTGTAAACTTTTCTTCCTCAATAGATTCTTCTTCTTCTATTGTTTGCACTTCAGCATTCTCTACGTTTTCTTCTTTCTTCCTTGATTTAATATTGAAAAGTAAAAAGATATCTTTCCTGAACCGAACTAAGACGGCAAGCATTGTTCCAAGGTGGAGAAACAATGCAATTGCTACTGCATTGGTTGGGTCTCCAAACCAGTTCAAGATAAGAACGACTTGACCTTCACTAGAAACAGGTAGCCATTCCAATAATCCTTGTACTATCGCAAGTAAAATTATAAGACCAATTCCAACCGCCATTGTATCTGCCTTCTATTCAAAGAAAAATAGAACTTGAAATACAAAAAAGTTTTCAATCATCTAACCATAATTGATAAAACTTTCACGTTTTTAAACGATATAGATTCAATATATATAGTCTAAAAGAAATAATACAGCATGTATTAAGGAGATTGACTTATGGCAAAAGTAAAAATTGTAGCAGATTCAACTTGTGATCTACCAATTGCTGTTATAAAGAATCTCGATATTGAGATTATACCTGCAAATGTTATTTTTGGTGATCAAATGTACTCACATTATGATATTAGCAACGATGAATTCTATAAGCGACTAAAAAAAGGTGAAATGTCATCAACTGGTGTTCCTGCTCCAAAGGTTTTCAAAACGGCATTTGATAATGCCCTCAAAACTGCTGATGAATTAATCGTTTTAACTCTTTCAAAGAAACTCTCAGCCATGTTTCAAACTGGAACTCTTGTTGTTAACAACTTCTTTGATGAAAGGGTTACACTTGTTGATTCAGAAACTGTTACTTTAGAAATGGGAATAATAACCTATCTTGCAGCAAAATTAGCTAAAGAAGGAGCTTCAAAAGAAGAGCTGTTACAATACATAAATGACTTTCTCATTCCAAACTCCCAATTACTAGGTGTAGTTAATACTCTAAAGTATTTGAAAAGAAGTGGTAGAATTAGCACTATTTCTTGGTTGATAGGCTCTGTTTTATCTATAAGACCAATCGTTCGTATGGAGGATGGATTGATAAAATCCCCGGGAAAAGTTCGGGGTAAAGAACATGCTTTAAAAGTCATGAAGAAAGTTGCTAAAAAAATCGTAGCAAATAAAAAATCTGATTCTATAATAGTTGGACACAGTCACGACCTTGAAAGTGCACTGAAATTTGAGAAAATAATTAAGGAATTACCAGATGCTCCATCTGACATTATAATAGGTGAGATTGGCCCGGTTGTAGGAACACACCTTGGTCCAGGAGCAATTGGATTTGCTTGGATCGGTGATTTTGAGGAAGACTGGATTAAATAACGTTCATTCACTAGTAGCTAAGTTTTCATCCACTTTTTTGGTTTTAACAAAGAAACCTAAGAGCATAAACAACATTCCTATCCCCACGAATATGAATTCAATGCCATTTAAAATTTGAGCATTTTCCCATGCACTGGCAAGAACATTTGATAGAATATTTGGAATTAGTGAACCTATACTTAAGCTAAATCCAGTTAAGAAATATTTTAAACAAAGCCTTATGTTTTCATCTTGTGTGTGTTTTAGAGCTCGTGAGAAGTAGATGAAGATTACTACGATCATAGTTATACACATGGGATAAAATATCCCCATAAAGAAAGGAGAAGTTTGGCTATCTGCAGTTTCCCCTCCACCAGATTTTATGGAATACCAAAGATTAGAACTTGTATTACTTAATCCAAATAAAAGTCCGCCTATTGTTAATACCACAAGAATTGCTGGTAGAAGAATTTCCCATTTTAAAGCAAAATGAGTACCAAAATTGAATGCTATAGAGCTAAGCATCAGTAATACTAAGCCACAAACTAAAGACAAAGTATAGATTTTTGTGAGAACTAGCATAGCGGTAGGATTACTTTGCGAATAAACAAAAGCTCCAAGTGGTAAAAAGACATAACCTATTGCCAGAAAGAAGAAACTACTTGCGAACAACCAATTTATCTTTTCAGTTGGACACCTCTTCAAAACAATTGTAGTAATGATTACTAGCATAATGAAACTAGAAGCTCCTACAACAAGGCTGAGATAATTTATCCAACTTAATATCATTTGAATCCCAGATTTTTAACTCACGAGAAAAAAGAACTCAGATGTATTTAAAAATTCTTTCGAGTAGGTATGCTTTTGATTATAGATTATTCAGTCCCAAGTTCTACTTCAATATTCTTAACATAGATGTCTCTTCCACCACTAATCTTGGTATTATTGGACTTACATTTTGGGCACTCGAAGATATTCACTAAATCAACGACGAAATGATCTACATCCTTCCTCTTTGCATCAACAGGTCCATTAAACCCGCAATCTTTACAATCAATTTCCCCTTGCTGTCCTTCAATTATCAAATCTGCTTTTTCAGCTAAGGTACCTTCAGCTGCAATTTCAAAGGCAAACTTTAGCTGTTCGTTATTAAGCATAGAGAATTCACCGACCACTAATTCCACTTTCTTAATTCTTGTTGCTTTGTTTTCTTTAGCAACTTTAGTAATCGTCTCTACAATACCAACTGCAGTTGAGAATTCATGCAATGATAGTACCTCTAGTTTTTCTTAACACCTAACACAACTACCTTTTATTGATAAATTTGTGTATACAACTTGTGAGGTGGAGAAATCCTTTCATATTAAAAACTATAGTAACAAACCTCCAATAGAAAAAGAAAAGCAATAATATAAAAGGGAGAAAATAACCTTTAAATTACCATCCAACTCAAAAGTAAATAGCGAGGAAGAAAAAATTGTCTAAAAGTAGCAAAGCTAAGAAAGGGAAAACCGCAGAAAGAAGAAATCTCAGAGTAATATATCCAGAGTATTTCGATAAAAACCTAACTTGGCGAATGGGTCGAAGAGTATCAACAAAATTAGCATTTGATGCCCCAGAGCTAAAGAGGGTTGCTCTAGCAGCTAAAAAAGCAGGGTACGAAACATTTCTAGACTCAGAGAAACATTACTCGAAAACTTGGTATGACCAAAGGGGAAGAGTACTAATAAAAAAAGATGGTTCCAAAGAGAACCAAATACGTGAAATAGCTCGAAACCTTTCAAAAGTGAATGTACCAAAAACAAAAGCTAAGAAACCTGTGGATAAGAAGAAAAAAGTAAAGAAGGGCAGTGTCTATAGACAAAAAACTCGCTAATTAATTGTTGTCTTTTAAGAAACTCTATATCGGAAGTGTAACCCATGAAGAAACTTGGTAAAGTGACAATGGCTAACAAGAAAGGAACTTTCTTAGTACGATCAACAAAACCACATAGAATTGGCATACAAGTTGTCAACCAAGAAATAAAGAGGTTGGGAAAAGTGGTAGATGTTATCGGTCCAGCAGCAGCTCCATATATTGTAATCAATACTAGGGGTGCTCAAGCACAAACTAAGAAGGGAGACATTGTATATTTATTGGATAAACCACCACAAAAGCCAAAGCGTCCTCAACAGAACAGATCCGGAAAACCACGTTATTCTAAAAAATCTTACTCGAAAAAATAAAAAGACCTGAAAATTGCTTCTAAAAACCATCTCGAGTAACAACTTGTGACCTCTACATGAGTCTCTTAGTTGAGTTCCAAAAAAGTGAATCCGCTTTATATATGTCCTAGGTAGTAGTATAATTAAGAACAAAACTTGGAGAATAAAAAAAATGACTAAATCAAAACTAAAAATTAAGGAACAAATCAAAAAGGATATCGAACAAACCAGATTTAAGATCTCCCTCTATACTGGTGTTTATTAATCTCGAAGAAAAAATTGGAGGAAACAAAAAATGTTGAAAAGAAAAGAACTTCAAAAGAAAATCAAGCAAGATAAAGAAAAAGCAAGAATGAAATATCTCTTAATGAATGGAAGATAATCGATCTGCAATCCTATCAAATTGATTGCAGAACCATCTTTCATACTAATATTGTTAATTTTAATATCGTTAATGTTATTCAAAAATCGATTTTATAAACTACCTTCTCACGAAAACCTGTTGTTACAGTTATGTAGCCACTTAATAATTGATTCAATTCCTTATCCCCGGTGTCAACAAGAAAAGGTCGGCCGTTTAGAGAATTAATTTTCTGTTTTGTTGCTACAACAAGAATGTTTTCTTTTCCTACTTCCCTAATTACTTCATTTTTAATTTGAAAATCACTCATCCATAGGGGAATACGGCCCAGCTGTTTCGCCACCATCGATAGCAATTGTTGTACCTGTAATATAAGTAGCTTCTTTTGAAGCCAAAAACGCGAACAACCCCGCGACTTCTGAAGGATCAGCATGGCGTTGCAAAGGAATTTTAGCATTGACTTCTTTTAACATTTCAGGAGTATATTCGGCTTTTTGCATTGGAGTTAAAACATAGCCCGGACAAATAGCATTAACTCTCAACCAAGGAGCGAATTCCAAAGCTAAAGTTTTAGCTAAAAGCATAACACCTGCTTTGGAAGAATTATAGTCAGCGTAATAGGAATGCCCTTCCATTCCATTTGTTGAAGCTGTTAACAAAACAACTCCAGAACGCTGCTTCTTCATTCGAGCAATTGCTTCTTTTGAACAAAGAAACATTCCATCAAGATTAATCCGAAGAACCTTGGACCATTGTTCATAATCGATTTCTAGAAAAGGATTACGGAAACTAACTCCTGCATTAGAAATTAGGATATCTAGACCCCCAAGGAGTTCATCCACTTGTTTGAATGCTTGCTCCACATCCTTAGGATTACTCACATCAGCAAGCACTCCTCCCACTAACTCGGGAATTTCAACTGCTGCTTTATCAAGCGCTTCCTGATCCCAATCAATAATAAAAACCTTGGATTTTTCAGCAACAAAACGCTGAGCAGTAGCAAAACCAATACCACTTGCCCCGCCAGTGATGGCAACTCGTTTCCCTTCAAGATCTTTGTAAATACCCAATTTTATCACACCATGGTTTTGGATTGAATATTTTTTTAAAGCATTTCCAACAGCTATTCAAAACCACTAACCTTTCTGAAAGCAGCAACAGTTTAAAGAATTTATGATGAAAAAGAAGAACTTAACGTAAGAAGAATTAGATGCATCCCCCAGAAAACGAGGGACACACAGTCCAAAAAGAATATTTGATCAGCTCAAATATTCGCAGAAGTAGTCCAAGTAAGGAATCATTTTGCCGGGGGGCGACAAAAAAAGACCTTTTCGACTAACTCTGATGAAGATACAGTTTTTCATTCGCTTTAAAAATCTCCCTTCGACATTCAAAAATACCTGTTAAACAAGTTTGCAGTGTTCGAAAAGATTTTTTCAAAGAAAATTTTGAATTGATTTTCTGAATCATTAAAGATATATAATTGGAAATTTGTTTTAATAACTAGAAATCTCTTTAATTTGAGAACTTTCAAAAATAACATAAGTCTTAAAAGTAATTAAAAAGAGAAGTGTATTAGTAAATACGCAATATATCGTATAAAATACATATGGTGAATATAATGACAGAAGAATCAGACTATTTCCATCTTTACATGCAACAAGTAAGTGGCACACCTGAGCCGATCATCCGAGGTGTCCTTTTATTCTTCAAGAGCGTTTTTTCAAACGAAGAACTATCTGGAATGGAAAAAGATATATCTCATCAAGAAGCCTACAGTTTAGATAGCACTCAAAAGATTCTTAACACTAAGTACGGTGTTGGCGAAGAAACCATACGACAAATTTTGCAATTAATGAATAAGAAGTTCAAAGAAGCTATTGAAAAGAAAGAGATTACCTCTCGCAAACTTGACTTCATTCGGAACGTCAAGAAGAAACATTAGATTCTATTTATTTTAAAAGAGAAGGGAAAAAAATCCCTCTTCTTTCACAATTCGTATTTGACCAAGAACGGTTCATTAATTGATTTTTCCTTTATTTTTCTTCATTTTCAGGAAAGAGCCTGCTCTCTTTTAGTTTGTTCCGTAGGTTGAATTCTGACCAAAATGTGTAGGCAAGTGATCTAATTGGTATTGCTTCTTCTGGATCATCGGTATTTGAGCTTTCGATGAGGAAGAGTGTAAGCCAGCCTGGGACAGATTCAGGATTTCGGAAATTGTAATCGAATTTTTCTTTTGCGAAATACTTTGCGATGGACCAGATGACGAGCCTCGAAGCAAAATCCAAATCTTGATGTTTGATTAATTTAGACAATGCTTTCTTGAGGTTTTTTGATGAAGTGAAACCTGTAATGTACTTCTGGGTCATTGAAACAATTTCTAAATAATCTTTATTTTCGGAGATGATTGGATCCTTCTTTAAACGATTTATGTTTTTTATAACGTTCAAGTAAAACACTCGTAAATCATTTCCTTCCTTTTCAGGTTTCTTTACAAGAAGATTCCAAGCAATCAGGTCGTTTTCTGCTTTCGCTATTTCGAAGAGTTTGATCAATCTTTGATAATCAAATCGTTTATTGATCTCTTCTAGTAACTCTTTTGTGAATTTTCTGCCATTCTTTCTACAAAACGATTTAAAGATAGCAAGAATAAATCCTCTTCTTTTTCTGGGAGTGAGTTTGAGTTCTCCTCGTTCTTTCACATATTTCTCCACTTTCGGGATAATCCTGAAGCTGAAATCCTCTACTTCTCGAATTAATTCCACTGGGAAAAAGTCTCTTAGGAGATCAAAATCCTCTCGTATGGCTGTTGCTGTCTTATCATTCTTACGAATGTATTCCAGCATTCGAAAATAGCTTCTATCTTTATGTTCCTTCTTGAGAATTTTCTTGAGATTCTCTTTGGAAACGTACGAGCCTAGTTGTATTTTACTTCTATAGGGTTTCATACTTCTATCTGCTCGATTAAAGCTTACTAATTCTGCAGTTATTTCCTCTTTTATATTTCCTTTCTTTTCTTTTCCACTCTCTTCGTAATTTACCACATCAATCTTTGTAAAATCAATTCCAACAGGTAATCTGGTACTGCTGAAATTATCGTTGGAATAATTGATTGTGTTTTTGGACATTTTTTTGTTCCTCGTTATTCTTCTCTATATTATATCTCTCGAAGATTAATCATAAGACTTGTCGAAGTTTTTTTTTCCTTACCTATTTTCTCCCCTTGTTTTCTTTCTGTCTTTCTTTTCTGAAAAGGTCTTTTTTGTCGGATTGTTTCCCCTAATTCGGTCGTATTACAATTTTTAATTCTGTAAGGAGTCTTTTCCAAGGCATTTTTTTTCCTATAAACTTACAGTGAGAAAGAAACTTTGCAAATTTATAAAAAAAATAATGCATTTTTTTTAGCAAGATAATTCAATAATAAAAAGGAGTTTTTTTCTCAGTCATTCACTATAATTTTTTCCTTATAAAACCATCAAGAATCATTTCTGGTGCACTTCTGTTTCAGTATTTAGAGGATTATTTAATAATTCCAAGTAAAAATACACATTAAAGAACAAGTTTAGGTATATTATCATCCCTGGAGCTAACAAGTCCATGATAAGAGAAAACATTCCTCTGAGAAATTTCCGGTTATCGGTGTTTCCTTTAATAATTGTAATAGAGCTTGCAGTCTCAATCTTGTTTCTTGTCATGCCGTATTTTGATTCTGAATTCGGAGCCTTATCATATGGTTACTCTATCTTTTTCGGTTGGTTATTAGCTGGCATTTCTTTACTTGTCGCTGTTGGTGCTCTTTTGCTGTTTCTTTCAACTTTCAATCTTACCAACTCCTCTGCTAGAGAGTTCTTTCACTCAGAGACGAAGATACAACTAGTTGGTTTCTCCACTATTTTTGTTATCTTTCTTCAAATTGTTTCTTTGGCTATTACCCAGATATATTACGCCATTTTCTATCCTGATCTTACTTCCATTTATCTTCTTATTTTAGCATTCAGCTTAATTCTCCCCGTTCTTCTCTACTTTACCGCTAATTTCGAAATCAAACCAGAAACAACCTATGCACTTTCTAAAGAAACCCCTACAAGAATAAAGTTAACAGCTATTTGGTTGATCTTCCTAACAGGTGTTATGCAGATTTTCGCAACTGAATGGGCTTTTCTAGTCATAGGACTAATTATTCTGGTTGGCACTTATTTCTTCTTTTTCCTTAATCGTTTATCTGTTTCACTTATGCCCGTAATTTTGTTGATTCATTTTGCTTTCAGTGTTCTTATGGCTGTATTATCTTTCATTAATCTGAGTGATCTTATTGAGACAATAGAGTCTCTTGGGTACAATTTTGGGACCACACAAGCGATAATCATGTCTGTTGTAGTTTTAATTATTCCTGGAATAATTTCCTTAATTCTAGGACAATCATTCTTCAGAAGATGGCTTCTTGATTGGGTTAGGAGTGTGCACCCTGAACCCGAAATGGAGATACAATTAGAGTACGTCGGAGATGAAGATTAATCAACTATTCTTCTTCTGCTTTCAATTCCTCTTCTTTTTCTTCTTGTTTTGCTCCTCTCTTTTGTTTCAATTTGTATAATTGAATTCTCTTCAGAGTAAATGTGGTTATTGTCATTGTTATCATAACCAGAAACATAAGTGTCATTATGAAACCTGAAACATTGC
>JAGMDP010000034.1 GCA_023128635.1 Candidatus Heimdallarchaeota archaeon
ACAATCAATTTTCACTTCATTCCTTGCAGGAGTTACTCTCACTGCATTATGGTTGGGTCCATTTGTTAAACCACAACATGCAATATTTGGAGATTGGTTAGGTCCTTTCGTTACTGTTAATTATGATGCTATAAGTGGATGGAATACTGATTACTCACTTGGATTTCTTGGAATTCTCCTACTCTTTCTACTTGTTGTTTATTTGTTCATGTTTGTATTATTTTTCAAAGGTCTACGAAGAGCAACCATAAAGAAACAGAAACGACAAATTGGATTAATTATTACTGGTTTAGCAATCGCTGCTCTAGGAGGAACAGCATTAAATTATCTTCTAAATTTATTTGAAGCGTTCAAATCCCTAGGAGATTTAGATATAATATTTGTAGTGATCGGGTTTGCGATTGTAGCGAGTGCCTACTTGCGTTCACCAATTCAGATCTATTTTGCTCCAGTTTCCGCTTACAGATTATTAGTCATGAACAATCATGGCATTCCTTTATTAACTCATGATTTCTGTGAATTTGGTGAAAAAGCACTCATCATGGACTCTTCATTAATTAGCGGTGCATTATCAGGAGTCATCAGCATTCTAAAAGAGACTTTAAATAGTGAATCCACTCCAACAGTTATTCACTTGGATGATAGGACTTTGCTTATTGAAAAAACAGATTCAGCTCTTTATGCACTAATTACTGATTCAGACTCCATGGTCCTTCGTTCTGCGTTAAAGGATTTTGGAAAAGAGTTTGAAAAAGCGTTTAAGGAAACCCTCAAAGATTGGAAAGGGATGACAGATGTTTTCAAAGATGCTTATACTTTGATAACAGAGGATTTCTCATTTGTGATTACAGGTGAAGTAAAACAAGAAGAAGAAGATGAAGTTGCAATAATTGAGGATGGCTTTAGAGAAGAAGTTGATAAAGAGGTAATCGAAGACATCACAGAAGAAATCATTGACCTTGAGCCTGAGGAAGCAATCGAAAAACCAGAGGAAGATGCAGTCGAAGAAAAAACTGAAGAGGATGATCTCACAGTAGAGGAAATCATTGAAGACATTGATGAAGCATTAGAAGAGACTGAAGAAGACGAAAATTATACAGATGAGACATTCTAACTCTCATCCGATTCTTTTTTTCAAAGAAATTCACTAAATATGTAGTAAAATATATATTGGGATTCCACAAGCAAGAGACTAACAAGAATTCAATATAAATCAATAAAGGAAATTGATTTGCAATCTATCCAAAAGATTTATAGAATGAAAACTCACGTCGAGTCCTACAGATTACTATTATAGAATTCGTTCGAAATAAAAAAAACTAGAGGTATTTGTAATTGTCACTAAAATTCGATGATTTCAAGCATTTAGTCCGAATTACTGGGACAGATATTAGAGGAGACAAGCAAGTAGCTAATGGCTTAACTCAAATTCGCGGGATTGGTCCTAGAATGGCGGATATTGTCTTGAAAAAAGCTGGAATACCAAAAGACCTCTTTATCGGCTTACTTTCTGATAAACAGGTAAAAGCCATAGATGAAGTCATTAAAGATCCAATAAAACACGGTATTCCTAAATGGTTTGTTAATCACGTTAAAGATAGAGTCTCTGGCAAAGACATTCATTTAGTTCATTCTAACTTAGCTTTATATGAAAGAAATGATGTTGATCGCTTAAAGAAATTAAGAACATATAGAGGTGTAAAACACGCTGTCGGTCACAAAGTTAGAGGTCAAAGAACCAAAAGCACCGGTAGAGGTGGAAGATCCCTTGGGGTATCTAGGAAGAAAATCTAAAGGTGAAAAATGAATGGGCGATCCAAGGAAAATTAGAAAGAAATACAAGACACCTCGTCAACCTTTTGATAGGTTACGTATTGATCACGATATAAAAATCGTAGGAAAATATGGTTTAAGAAACAAGAAAGCAGTCTGGAAGCATTCTACAATGCTAAGAAATTTTAGAGGGAATGCTCGAAAACTCTTAAGTCTTGATGATGAAGATCGAAAAGTCGGAGAACAGGAATTATTAGGTAGATTGCAACGCATGGGTTTGGTTTCGAAGAAAGCAACCCTTGATGATGTTTTAAGTTTACAGATAGAAAACATTCTTGAAAGAAGATTACAAACATTGGTTTTCAAAAAAGGTTTAGCAACGACTCCCCATCATTCACGACAAATGATTGTTCATGGTCATATTCAAATTGGTGAACGAATAGCAAAATCACCAAGTTATCTTGTCTCTCCAGCAGAGGAAAGTTTACTAAACTTTCTGCCAACTTCTCCATTTCGAAAATCAAGTCATAAATCTCTGCCAGCAAACGTTTTCAAAGGCAAAAAGTCTGCTGTTGAAAGAAGAGGTGACAGAAGACGTGGTCCACCCTCAAGAGGAGGACCAAAGAGAAGAGGAGCTCCTCCACCAAAGAAAGAAGCTCCGAAACCCGCACCAAAAGCGGAAGAAGCTCCTTTGCTTAAGGTAGACAAAAAAGCGGAAGAAATCAAAGAAATCGCTGAAAAAGCAGAGAAAGTTGTTCCTAAAAAATTGAAAGACGAATTGTAAGGTGAGAAAGATGAGTGCAACTAGAGATCCCAAAAAGAGAAGATTACACCGAACAGGAATTGTTCACATATACTCTTCATATAATGACACAATCATCACTGTAACTGATGCAACTGGTAGTGAAACAATTGCCAAACGATCAGGCGGAATGTATGTAAAGAGTGACAGATTTGAATCATCACCTTATGCAGCAATGAGAGCAGCTTATGATGCTGCAACAGCCGCAAAAGATCGAGGAATTACAAAAATAGACATAGCAGTGCGAGCTCCCGGTGGAAATGGACCAAGAACTCCTGGACCCGGTGCTCAAGCAGCAATAAGAGCATTAGCTCGTTCTGGTTTACGAATAGGTAGAATCGAAGAAGTAACACCTGTAGCACACGATGGCACCAGAAGAGCCGGTGGAAGAAGAGGAAGACGTGTTTAGAACTTTTGGAGAACTGAAGAATGAGTGATAAAGCTTACAGTATGCCATCATGTTCCTGTTGTCTTAGAAAAATAACACCAGATGATGTTGGGTCAGTAAAATTCAGATGTCCAAGTTGTGGCGACGTAGTTCATGTACGATGCTCTTTTTGTAGAAAAAAAGAAATCAATTATACATGCCCAGCATGCAATTTTATTGGACCATAAAAAACAGAGAGAAATTTATCTCTCCACTTTTATCTTTTTAAGTCAAGTAAATGAAATTAGAGCTCCTTTAATCGCCGCATTACCTCATCGATTTGATCAAGAGATATAGATCCAAAACTAGCTCTGAGATGACCTTCACCAGAGGGACCAAATTCTGTTCCAGGAACAAGAACAATTTTTTGTTTTTCAAAGATTTCCTCACTTAATTCATTAGAGGTTGTATAATCTTTATGAAAAGTGACTCTTGGGAAAGCGTAGAAACTTCCTTCTGGTTTCCGACAACTAATACCATTTACACTATTGAATCCTTTCACAATCTTAATCATTCGTTCTTTCAAAGTATCTCTTAACTTCTTTGTAAATTCATCAAACTCGGATGTGTTAATAAAATCTCCAATTGCATTTTGTTGAGCAGATGGTGCATTCGCAACAACAAAACTATGCATTTTGATCATCTGGGTTATCATTTCTTTTGGACCAGCAGCGTATCCTATACGCCATCCTGGAACACAAAGTGTTTTTGAAAAGCTGTTTAGTAATAGCGTTCTCTCATATGCTCCATCTAAATTCGAAACTCGTATATGATTGTCATCAGTGAAAATACATTTCTCATAAACTTCATCAGTTAAAATAATCAAATCATTATCAACAGCTAAATCAACTATTGGCTTCAACTCAGCAGCAGTCATAATTTCTCCAGTAGGGTTAGAGGGGAAATTCAAAATAATTACTTTGGATCGATCAGAAATGTATTCTTGAAGATTAGAAGTATCAATTTTTAATTCCTTAGTAGGCTTCATCCAAACAGGAATTCCACCAGCGAGAGATGTTTGACGTGGATAAGTGAGAAAAGAAGGATCAGGGATTAACACTTCATCCCCAGGGTCAACAAAAGCCATTAGTGCACAATAAAGCGCTTCACATCCACTAGCTGTTGCAAGGACTTGGGTGTTTGGATCATAATCAAGATTATAATCTCGTTTGTTTTGTTCTGCAACTCCCTCTCTAAAAATCTTAGTCCCAGGGGTTGGGGAATAATAATTATCCCCGCCTTCAATTAAACGAACAACGGAATCAACAAGACCTTTAGGCGTAGAAATATTTGGTTGTCCAATACCTAATGATATAACTCCTGGTATTCCTTGTGCACGTGAGAAAAGCTTTCTAATACCAGATGGGGCAATTTTATTTAATCTTTCAGCATTCTTCATTTTAGTCATAATATATCAACTACCTCGCAACAAACAGTATAACACTAACGATGTGGACTTCGCGCTAAAAAAGTGTTTTGACTGGAAATTGTTTTTATACCAACAAAATAAAAGTACTACCAATGAATTTTAAAACTCAAATAATTCAAGGGGAGATTGTTGAGAAAAACTATAGGTAATCAAAATGAAAATATTTACTTTCCAAACAAAAGACGGACAAAATCGAATTGGAACTTTCTGGAATGAAAGTGAAATAATAGATATTGTCAATGCTGGGGAACGTTTACCTAAGCCAAGATTTGAAACTATTAAGGATCTGAAAGAATTCATTGAAATTGGAGATAAAGGAATTAAGAAACTTAAACAAATGATAGAACAACTTAAGGAACTTGAAACCAATGATTCAGAAATTTTCAACAGCATACGTTCAGCTGCATTTTATCCACTTAAGGACATAAAATTCCAAGCACCAATTTCAAATCCACAAAAAATCATCTGCTTAGGAAGAAATTTCCTTGATCATGCAAAAGAAGGTGGAGCTGCAGTACCCAAGAATCCGATGATTTGGGGTAAATTCAATTCAGCAATAATTGGTCATCAAGATAATATTGTGATTCCCAAAATCTCAGAAAAACCTGATGTAGAAATTGAGTTTGTTGTTGTAATTGGAAAGAAAGGAAAACATATTCCGGAAGATAAGGCTCTCGAGTATGTTTTTGGTTATACAATAGGCAATGATGTTACAGCAAGAGACTATCAATATGAGGATAAACAATTCACTCGAGCGAAAACAATGGATACCTTTGCACCAATGGGTCCTTGGATTGTTTTGCCTGATGAAATAAAAAATCCACAAGAATTAGAACTTGAGCTAAAAGTAAATGGTAATACTTGGCAAAAGTCAAACACAAAACATATGATTTTCTCGGTAGCTTACACAATTTCCTATTTATCAAAATCATTTACATTCGAACCAGGAGATATAATATTTACTGGAACGCCTTCAGGAGTGGGGCATTACCAAAAACCTCCTCAATATTTGAAAGAAGGAGATATTGTTACTTTAGAAATTGAAAAAGTAGGGATTTTAGAAAATCCCGTTGTTAAAGAGAAATAGTTGTAACTATTTTTCTTTTGTTTTTTCATCAATAACCTATAGCACTGCCATCTCTTCTTGGATCCGAACCACCAAACAACACATCGTTTTCATAATCGATAGTAATTGCTTGGCCACCACCGAAGAATTCTCCGACATCTGAGCGTATTTTATGTCCTTTGAACAGTAATTCTGTTCTTGCCTTCAAATCGATGCCTTGTTCTAAAGCAATAAAATTATCGTCATAATGTCTGAATCTTGGAGCTTCAATTGCTTGTTGAACATTCATTCCAAAATCAGCTAGGTTGAGAAATACTTGGATTTGTCCTTGTGGTTGCATATCTCCACCCATTACTCCAAAATTTAATACTGGCAAGTTCTCTTGAAATGCCATGCCTGGAATAATAGTTTGGAAAGGTCTTTTTCTAGCTTCAAGTGAGTTCAGATGTTTTCTATCCAAAGAGAAGAGACTTCCTCTGTTTTGTAAGCATATACCTGTTCCATCTACAACTAATCCAGAACCGAATCCCATATAGAGACTATTTATGAACGAAACAACATTTCTGTCTTTATCTACAACAGATAAATATACAGTATCACCATGTGACCAATCCAACCCAGGGGAGACATTAGCTGCTGCTTTGTTTAAATCAATTCGATTTTGTTGTTTACTGGAATAATCATCAGATAGTAATTCTTCTAACGGTAATTTGTTAAACTCAGGATCAGCTGCAAATGTTCTTAGATCTGCCCAAGCAAGTTTTTTGGCTTCAATAAGCAAGTGAAGATATTGTGAAGAATTATGAATCATAGATTCCATATCAAAACCTTTTGCGATATTTAATCCAAGTAGTGTAGCAATACCTTGACTATTGGGTGGGCATTGAAAAATTTCATAATCCTTATATTTGCTACTTATTGGTTCATCCCATTTAGCTTCAAAAGCAGCAAAGTCTTCGAGGGTAAAGAACCCATTGTTTTTTTCTGAGAATTCAACGATTTTTTTAGCGATAGAGCCTTTGTAAAACTCTTCAGCTCCGCCCTTAGCAATTAATTTGAACGTTTTGGCTATATCCTTCGAATAAAAAGTTTCTCCTACTCGAGGTGCAACTCCTTTAGGTAAATAATTCTTAGCTGTTGCTGGATGACTTCGTAATTTTTCCTCAGCTCGATGCCAAGAAAAGCCTACAAGTTCACTAACAGGAAAACCCTTATCTGCATAATAAATAGCGGGTTCTAATACTTCCTTGAAACTCATAGTTCCGAATCTTTCAAGAGCTTTCTCAAATCCACTAACAGCACCAGGTACACTAACAGCTTCAATGCCTAGGGTGGGTATTTTATCCATTCCCTTCTTCTCAAAGTAATCAATGGATAAGTTCTTTGGAGACCAACCACTAGCATTTAGTGAATGGAGCTTCTCATCCTTTTTACTATAAATTAATGCAAACGCATCTCCGCCAATCCCTGTGCTCATAGGCTCTACAACATTAAGTGTTGCAGCTACTGCAACCGCAGCGTCTATTGCATTACCTCCCTTCTTTAAAATATCAATACCTGCTTGAACTGCTAAAGGTTGACTAGATGCAACCATACCATTTTTACTTACAATCATTGAACGATGTGAAGACCTTATTTCGTACATTTCCAAACCACAATCGATTTTAGTCGCTTAATTTTTATAAATTGTGGTGAAGATAGTATAGTTTATGATAATTGGTGTAGATGTAGTATTTATTCATGTGAAAAATCCGGAAGACATGGCTAAATGGTACCAAGAAAAGCTGGGATTAAAAATCGACCATAAAACACCCGATTTGGGTTGGCAGGAATTCTCGCTAGAAAATGAACGCCCCAAAACCAGATTTGCTCTCGATTACGGTGGACCAAACCCATCCCAAGTAGAACAACAATCAATTGTAATATCATTTAAAGTAGCTAATATTAAAACTGCAGTCGAAGAATTAGAAAAGAATGGCGTTGAATTCTACGGAGAAGATAAAATATTTGATGTTGGACCTGCATTGGTTGCTACCTTCAAAGATCCAGAAGGGAATTTCTTACAATTGTCTCAAAGAAAAAAATAAAGAAGAAAAAAAACTCTAGCGTTTCTTCTTAGTTTCAGCTAGCATTTTTTCTACTGCTTCAAGTGTTTCTGGTTTCTTCTCAAAGTACTTGTGAACTGGTTCGAGGATCTTTCCAAGTCCTTGAGCTACAGCATTTTTCAAATCGAGTGGATGTAGTTTACCAGCAACATAATCTTTCTCAAGATCACCATATTTGATATATTCAAGATCGCCACCGAATTTTTCGGGACGACTAATATTTAGTGTTGCTTTATCTCGAGCAAAAATAACGTATTTAGCAATTTCAATTATAGGGTTACCATCAACTTCTTTTGCTGGGCAATAGGCTTTCTTAAATTTGCGTAATAAATCCTCTTGAGTATCATGTATGAAGACACAAGTTTCTGGTTTGGATTTACTCATCTTTGCTTCAATCTTAACTAAATCTGGATCAGCATCGGAATCCATTTTTGACCCTATGCCAGTTAAACCAGTGATTAAGGGAGTATGAAGTGTTATTGGTTTGTGTTTACCTAGTTTAGGAGCAACATCTCTAGTAATCATATGGGCTTTTCTTTGATCCATACCAGCATATGCAATATCAATATCCATGTAGAAGATATCAGCAGCTTGCATTGCAGGATAATATAACCAAGCACTCTCCATATCTTGAGTGTCCATTGTTCGACCCATAATAGGTAAGGCTCGTAGAACTCTGTTGAGAGAAGTGCCTTTTGCGACCTTGATAACAGTTGCCCAGTAATCTGCATTATCCACTAATTCATTTGACCAGCGAAATGTTACTTTATCTTCTGTTAAGCCAAGCGCTTTGTAGCCCTCAATGAAATACTCACCGGAAATTCGGATTTTCTCCAAATCGCCATCTAGTTTATTATTAAGCCAACTATGCCAGTCAGCGAGAAAAATGGTCATATGTACACCTGCATCAACTAAATCATGCATTTTCATAGCGCAAAGCAAACCATTTCCTATGTGCAGTTTCCCGCTTAACTCGAAACCAATGTAAGCATTTGGTTTCTTTTTCCGTTTGAAGAGAGGTTCGATCTCTTCTGTTCTGATCACTTCTTCTGCATTTCTCGTGATCACTCGTATTTTTTCTTCCATTTTCATTATTTGTAGCTCCTCAATTATACAGTTCTAATATGCCACAAAACTAAAGGCAACTAGACTTGTTCTAGCAGGGGTACAAACACAATAAAGAATCAATGAATGTTTGCACCCTATATATAAGGGTAGGAATAATTCAAGTTTTTTTTGCCTCTAGAAAAAAACTGAATCCAAGGTTTAAAAAAAGTATCGGTTATCTAGACAATATAAAAATGAAAATCTCCAAAGCATTTGCCTGGAATTGGAATAATTTTTAGTGTGTTTTAATTGTTCCAGGGATAATTGTAAGCATTGCTTTTATCATCAATTTGAAATACGAATTGGTAGAATCTTTTCTTTAAAGGCAAAGCGAATGAGTAGAACATTTATTGTTAGAAAAATAAATTCCAATATACCAATTACAAGAAAGGTTAATCCAAAACCATGATTCATTAATAAACCAGCTATAGCGGGTCCAATTGCTATTCCGACATTTCCGAAAAGGGTGAATACACCCATTCCTACGCCATGTTTCTTTGAATTATCTATAGTATCACCAATTAATGCTAATGTTGGGGGTGCTGTTACACCTGATAAGATTCCCAAAAGCACTAAGAATATTAACAAAATACTATATGTTGATTTTCCAAAATATCCTAACAAACTTAAAATAATACCATAACAACAGCTTCCGATTATTATAGGTGTATATCGACCAATTTTATCTGAAAGACGTCCAAAGGGGTATTGCAATAATATAAATGGTAGAGCAAAGATTCCAAATGCTATACCTCTATATTTTGCATCGAGACCTAGCCCTCCCTCATTAACATCTTGACCTATAATTAATGGTAAAGCAAAAATGATGATTCCCATATGTAAACGATCAATAAAATTAAACAAACTAGGGATAATTATTTTTGGCTTATCTCTAATAATTGACAAACTTTCTTTCAGAGAAAATCTTTCTTTTAATGCAGTTGGTTCTTTGAGAAAAAGAGTTAGTAGTAATACAATTACCATTAGACCAGAAGCAACATAATATGGGACAAATACACCTACTTCTGCTATAAAACCACCAAGTATTGGTCCTAATCCCATACCGATTCCTAAGAATGCACCGTAAATACCCATATTTCTTCCACGATTATTCGGTGTTGATAAATCCAAAATAATAGTAATTAGCATTTGCCAAACCATAATAGAAAAACAACCCTGAATAAATCTGAGGAATAATAAGAGGAAATAATTTAACGTTAAAGTCATAAAAATAAAAAATATTGAAGAACCAATACTACCAATTATTACGAATAGCTTTCTTTTTGCAAATTTATCAGATAATACCCCAATTACTAGACCAGCTACAAAATAAGCAACATAAACCATTGTATCGAATAACGAAAGCTTGAAAGAACTAATATCGACAAATCGATCCAAAATAAATTCTTGTTCGTTTGAATGGAGAATTGCTGTTGATGCTACGGCTAATAATGTTATAATTCCTAGGAAAATTACGTACAGATTTGGATATTTAGTTGGAATTAAAGAATCATCCACTCTATCATCTCTAATTTCTTTCTGAAATTCTACAGGTTCTAATTTTCCCACTTAAAATCCCCATAAATGTGGTTTATTTTTTGTTCTAATTTTTCCCAAATGTTCAAACAATTCTATATTACTTAAGATATCAGATTTTTAGAGTATTATTTTTTTTGGTTATTATTTAATCTATTTTGAATAAAATAGTTGAAAAGCTGAAAACAAAGGATTATTCTCAACTTTTTATACAATAAATCAACCCTAATTATTAATTTCGTTCAAAAAAGAACTCTCCGCTTTCTCTTTGTTCACGATCTAACTTACTTCCACCTTTATTGATTCTAGCTCTGCCAGTTTCAGCATCGCGCCTAAAAGTAATATTCAGTGTTTTTAGAAAATGATTCATACCATCCCTTTTTCCCATTGGACCTATTGTATATCCTTTCTTTCCAGGTTCCCCTAAAAACAACATTATTCGATCCCCAAGAATATCTGCTATTTGCATATCGTGTTCAATTGCAATCACAGAAGCATTGTAAAGACTAGCTGCATTACGAATTATTCTAGCAACTTTAATTCGTTCTTCTACATCTAGAAATGCTGCGGGTTCATCTATTAGGTATAGATCTGCTCTTTTTGTAAGACATGCACCAACATAGACTCTTTGTAATTCCCCACCACTAAGATCGGTAACTCGTTTATCAAAAAGATGTTCAATACCAAGTGGTTGGTAAAAAGTTTGTTTGAGAATTTGTTCGCCTGTATATCTTCCTGAAAAATTTGTGATAAATTCGTTTACTGTTCCTTTGTAATCTCGAGTTATAAATTGTGGTTTATATGATACTGTTGCCATAACATCTGCTGAACCTCTGTCAGGTGTTAGAACCCCTGCAAGCATTTTTACGAAAGTAGTTTTACCAATTCCATTTTCACCAATGATTACCAGAGTTTCCCCCTTATGGACTTGTCCTGGTGAAACCTTTAATTTAAATTTATCAAACTTTTTCCACAACGTTGTGAATTTAACGTAAATTGGTATTGTATCCCATTTTCTTTCTTTTACAACACGTAGGAAAGTAATAGCTTTACTTCTAAAAGTAATATTCTCTTCTTTCAGATGACCTGTAAGATATGCATTTATTCCTCCCTTGACACCTTTAACTCCAGAAACAACTCCAAAAGCATGAGGTGTTCCCCAAAGGGCTTGGATTTGATCACTCAAATAATCAAGAATTGTAATATCATGCTCGACAACAAGAACAGTTTTGTCTTGCTTGGCAAGTCCATGGAAAAGCTTCGCTAATTTTAATCGTTGTTTTATATCCAAAAAATTTCCCGGTTCATCAATTAAATAGACATTAGCATCTTTACTTAAGGCAACAGCAATAGCAAATCTTTGCCTTTCTCCACCTGATAATTGATTAAATTTCTTTTCAAGAAAACTTTCTAATTGTAAATCTTTTACCAGTTGCTTAACTTGTTCTAGTTCATCCTCTTTTTCTAGAACTCCTTGAATTGTCTTTTCTTCGTGTAAGTATTTTGAAAGAACTTGTTCTTTGTATGAAATTTTTATCCGGTTATTGTTTAGTGATCTAAAATATGCTTTTTGAACAGAAAGCTGCAAATTTGATAAAACATAATTTAAATCTAAATTTTCTAGTTGGTAGTGTCCACCGTTTGGAATCAATTTACCTGATAGAATTTCCAATACAGTCGTTTTACCAATACCATTCGCACCAATTAAACCTGTAACCTTACCTTTAACAAGAAACGGTAAACCATACAAACGAAAGGAGTTTTCATCAAATTGATGGATTGGTTTTTCTTTCAATTCAACTGGTAAACCAACCATCGAAATTGCGTGTGTAGGACATACATTCACACAGATTCCACAAGCGATACACTTCTTACTATTTATCCTTGCTTTTTTCGTTACTTTATCTGGATAAACAACTTTTGTCTTCTTATTCAATGGGCATATCTTTATGCAAGCATGTCCACAAGTAGCAGGTTGGCAACGATCTAGATTCACTATTGGAATCCTAGTTTTTGTTGATCGTTTGCTGGGTGTACTCTTGGACATTTGAATTACCTTGCTTTCTTCGTTAATTTCTGACAATTAAGTTCTTGTATTTATCTCATCAAAAGATGAGATTGACATTAAATATTAAAATGTATTAAGTGTATTTTATTTTATGTTCTCTTTACGTTTAGCAACCAAAGATGATATTCCACAACTAGCTGAATTAAGAATTGAATTCATAAAAGAAGTTCGACTAGAATACCCTAAGAATAGAATAGATGAATATCGAGAGGTTATGATTAACTATCTTGAGAAGGAAATGTCATCTGGAAATTTTGTTGCCTGGTTAGCTATAGCAAATAACGAGATTATTGCCACTAGTGGATTAATTACTATTCAGAGAGTACCTCAATTTTGGAATATTAGCGGAAAAGAAGCTTATATCATGAATATGTATACTAAACATGAATGGAGAAATAAGGGGATTGGTACTGCGATTTTAGATAAGCTATTAGATGAAGCAAAAAGTCGTAACATAATTGCTGTTAAATTATATGCTACTCCGTTGGGCAAACCTCTCTATGAAAAACGAGGATTCAAATTGGGTAATCCTGAAATGTATCTATATTTAGAATAAATAAGAAAAAAAGAGAGGAATGGTTTCAGTTTTTCGGAAACCATGGAATAATCTTTGAAACGCGTTTGACATAATCAGCATATTCAGGTCTTTTAGCAAGTTGTTTCTTTTCAATCATCGGTATACTTACAACCATGAATAAAACAATCATAGCAACAAAACCAACAATTGTCCACCACCAGGTGTAATCAGCTGCTAAGGCGAAGAAAAATAATCCTAACCAGAAACTGATTTCAGCAAAGTAATTTGGGTGTCTTGATGCTGCCCATAATCCAACATCCATAACTGCGTTTGATTTTTGATTCACTTTACAGAAAATTTTCATTTGTTCATCTGCAATGAATTCGTACCATGTTGCACCAATGGTTATGATTATAGCAATTACATCTGCCCAATTGAACGCTTTTGTACTAATAGCTATAGCAGGATACATTGCTACACAACCGAGGAATACAATTAATGTAGGCATCATTTCTAAACCTGTAAAAGCAATACCCCAAAACAGTTTAGGCTGTTCTTTTCGGAATTTAACATAACGCCAATCTTCATGACGTAATCCTTTCCAACCTCTAATCCAATTAAGAGTTAATCTTACACCCCAGAAAGAAACACAACTTACGACTATTATTTGTCGCATTAGTTGAGGTCCAGTTGCTGGGTTAATCAACATCCAGTATACAGCAATAAAAATTGGTTGAACACTCCAATATGGATCATAAAAACTGACATTATTGAAAATAACGCTAAAAATGAACACAACAATTGTCGCACCAACATCAGCGACAAGTGTTATCCATAAAGTATGCCAACCTAATTTTGTTAAACCAAAACCAATACCAAATGCAGCTCCAAAAGCAATTGCATAAACAATAATTACTAGAGCTAAAGATCCGATAAATTTGCTAAAAGAATACTCTGTCTTATCTTCGATAGCTAATACTTCTGTCATTTCTGACTAATTTCTCCTGTTGATAGTTGTCATTTATAGTAATAGATTCTAATGATTCTCTCAGTAATAACTTATGGAAATTAAAAAGTTTTTCTGGTTAAAGAGATTTAGAAGTAATTACTTAAATAAAGAGTAGCTTGTAAACAGTTGAAAACCAATGAAAACTAAATACTCGAGTAACTGGTCTGTCCCAGCTCACATTACTGGTTTATTTCAAATAGTAGAAAATGATGATCCACTAAAAATGGGCTCTCGAGGTGCTGGTTTTTCTATAAGTAAACGTGTTGTTACAAGAATTTCTCTTAAAGAAATCAATGATGAAATTCATGAAGTATATTTTAATGATCAAAAAATAGACGGAGTAGTTAGTTTAGAAGTTGCAAAGAGTTTCACGGATCAAATCAAGGATTCAGTTTTAATTATTCAACACAAAAGTCCATTGCCAATACAGGCTGGCTTTGGAACAAGTGGTGCAGGAGCTCTTGGCACTGCTTTCGCATTAAATGAAATCTTTGATACAAAGAAATCTAAAGAGGAATTAGGGCAGATAGCTCATAAAGCAGAAGTAGTATGTCGAACAGGTCTTGGTGATGTTATTTCACAACTACAAGGAGGAGCAGAAATAAGATTAGAACCCGGAGCTCCAGGAGTGGGGGTAATCAAAGAATTTCCTTGGCCAATTGAAGAATTAATCCTTGTAGCCTCTATTGGGACAATGTCTACAAAGGATATTATTACTAGTCCTAAAATGATTGAAAAAATAAACAATTATTCAAATCAATTACTTCATGAATTAAATGAGAAACCTACATTGGATGAATTTTTGCGAGTTAGCTTTGAATTTGCGGATAAAACGGGATTAATGTCTGAAAAGCTAAAGAAATTAATAACCTATCTAAGGAAAGATGAATACTCAGCAAGTATGGTTATGTTAGGAGATTCATTATTCGTTGTTGGAGATATTTATGATTTAGAAGAATGCAGTAATATTATAGATAATTACGACCCAAATGCTAAAATTTGGTTAGATTCCTTATCAAATTTAGGTCCAATCGTTTTGGGTAAAAAAATATTTGACTAATAATAATGGGGTAATTCCATGTCAGAGATACCACCCGATCATCCTCGCTATCTTTCATTGAAGGAACGACATGAAATCATTGAGGGGATGCATCAAAAAATTGTTGCAGAAGCAGGTTTAATTGCTCATGGTAGAGGAGAAGCTTTTGATTATCTTTTAGGAGAGAAAACTCCTGATTATGCTTTGATCCAAGAAGAAGCTGCAGTAGCTACTTTGCTTCTAGCTAAACACCCAGTTATCTCCATAAATGGGAATGTAGCTATTATATGTCCAGATGAATTGGTTGCACTCGCTGAAAAAACCAACGCAAAACTTGAAGTGAATCTTTTTTACCGTACAAAAGAGCGAGAGACAAATATAGAAACTGTTCTAAAAAATGCAGGTGCTAAAGAAGTATTAGGAGTAAATCTAGGGAAAAAAGCTGAGACAATACCAGAAATAACTCATAAACGAAGAATAGTAGATCCTGATGGAATCTTTGTTGCAGATGTAGTCTATGTTCCACTCGAAGATGGAGATAGAACAATGGCTTTGAAAAAAATGGGTAAAACGGTTATCTGTGTTGATTTAAATCCACTATCGAGAACTTCTGTTTGGAGCGACATAACGATCGTAAATCATGTAAGAAGAGCAACACAAGAAATGGTTGAGTTAATAGATAAATTAAAAAAACATACCAAAGAAAAATTAATTTCAATTATAAAGAGTTATGATAATAATTACATGCTTCAAGAAAGCGTTAAATTCATGTCCTCTAGATTACTTGAGTTATCTAAAAAACAATTAAGGGAAGGATAAATATGCCAAAACTAACCGCATTTGATATTCAGAAAATGAAGAAGGGCAAAAAAATCACTATGTTAACAGCATATGATTTTAGCTTGGCAACTATTTTTGATGAAGCGAAAATTGATATCCTCTTAGTTGGGGATACAATGGGTCAAACAGTGTACGGAGCAGAAACAACTTTAGAAGTCACTTTGGATATGTCTATTCGTCATTGTCAAGCTGTAACACGAGGTGCGAAAAATTACAGTTTAGTTATTGGAGACATGCCTTTCTTAAGCTATGGTTTAACAATAGATGAAACAGTAGCGAATGCAGGGAAACTCGTAAAAGAAGGTCATGCAGAAGCTGTAAAATTGGAGGGAGCTAGTGAAACGAGGATAAAAGAAATCAAAGCAATAGTTGATATTGGAATCCCTGTCCAAGGACATATTGGTTTAATCCCTCAATCTGCCTACAAGCTGGGTGGATACAAAGTACAGGGAAAACCAGAATCCTATTTCACTGAAGATGAACTCATTCAAGATGCAAAACAATTAGAAGAAGCTGGATGCTTCTCAATAATTTTAGAAGCAATCCCACAAGACGTTTCAAAGAAAATAACTGAAGCAGTCAAAATACCAACAATTGGTATAGGTGCAGGACCTCATTGTGATGGGCAAGTTTTAGTTTGTTATGACATGCTTGGTTGTACAATTGGACACAAACCAAAATTTGTAAAAAAATATGCAAATCTTCGAGAGGAAATAATTAAAGCTACAAAGAAATATGCGGAAGAAGTAAAAGATGGAACATACCCCTCTCTTGAGTACTCCTATGAGGGGTGATATAGTGCTTGTTGTAATGGGGAGCGGAAGTGTTGGTAGCCTGTTTGGTGGCTTAATGGCTTCAGAAAAATTCGATGTTCTATTAGTTGGCAGAAAATCACATGTAGACAAGATCAATGAATCTGGTCTCAGAATAAAAGGCTTGATTAATAAATTGGTAACTGTTAAAGCAGTTGATACAATCCCACAAGCAAAAGAATTTCTTGCAAAATCTGATCAAAAAATCGATTATATTTTCTTCACTACAAAAGCGCATCAAACTGAATCTGCTGCAAACCAAATTCTTCCCATAATAAATTCTGAGACTGTTTTAATTTCAATTCAAAATGGAATTGGAACAGAGGATATATTAAGAAAAATATTTCCCGAAAATATAATCCTAAGAGGAATTACTACAATAGGAGTTTGCAAACCTGTAGCAGGAGTAGTTGACTTCACAGGGGAAGGAAAAACCTACATAGGATATCAAACTGCTGCTGAGGAACAAAAAGCAAGAAAAATTGTCGAAATAATGAGAAAATCAGAAATTGACGCATTCATTGAATCTAATATACGAGGCGCTGTTTTCACAAAAACAATTGTTAATTGTGCACTAAATCCACTGACAGCAATTCACCAAGTGAAAAACAAGGAAATTTACAATCAAATATCTCTACGGAATCAAGCTATATCATTAGCTGAGGAAGCTTGGGCTGTAACTAAAGCTCTGAAAATAGAATTGTTGTCTGACGATCCAATCAAAATGACTTTTGATATAATCAAAAATACGGGTGAGAATACAAGTTCAATGTTAACTGATATCTTGAATAAAAGAAAAACAGAAATAGATTTTCTGAACGGAAAAATAATATTCTTTGGATTAAAAGAAGGAATTACAGTATCAAATAATCAAGAGATTTACAGTAAAATTTTAACATTAGAGAAATCGTTTCTCGCATAATATTAGTCTTGGAGTAATTATAATGAGTTATTTAGAAGAAGAAAAAAATTTCAATGAAATTATCGAGGATTTAATGGTTCTTCTTAAGGACGAGGATTCTTTTAACCAAGTATTAAGTTCAATGTGTTCCCCACCACCAAAAATAGCTCGGGAAATAGCTAAGATTTTCGCAGCTACTAATTTGGGAGACCCCGGTCTATTTCCTGAAACAGTAAAACTAGAAAATGAAGTTTTAGCCCATTTAGCTGATTTACTTCAAGCTCCAAGTAGTTGGACAGGTGCAATAACCTCTGGTGGGAGTGAATCTAATATAATTGGTTGTTGGGCTGCAAGAAACTGGAGTAAAGTAAACAGGGGAATTGAAAAGGGCAAAATTATTTTTCCAGAATCTGCTCATATTTCTTTTGAAAAAGCTGCAGATTTATTAAATTTGGAATCAGTATGGATTTCACTAAATGAAAATTTCCAAGTAGATATAGAAGCTGTAAAAGAAGCAATTGATTATAGAACAGTAGGAATAGTCGGAATTGCTGGTGCAACAGGTACTGGTGTTTGTGATGATATTAATGCTCTAAGTGATTTGGCAATAGAGAAGAATCTATATTTACATGTTGATGCAGCTCATGGTGGGACCATCTATCCATATTTAAAGAAGCTGGGTCATGAAGTGCCAATTTATGGCTTTGAGAATCCTGGAGTAAAGAGTATAACAATAGATACTCACAAAATACTTGGTAGTCTAATTCCGGGAGGATCAATTATTTTTCGATCTGAAGAAATAACAAAAACAATTGTAAAAAGTATCACTTACTTATCTGATTCCAGCACGAAGCAATTAACAATAA
>JAGMDP010000035.1 GCA_023128635.1 Candidatus Heimdallarchaeota archaeon
ACTAAGTATCTCACTCAAAGATTGAAAGAACTTACAAAAATAAGGCTCGTGTTTGAACCCTCTCTCAATATCATAGGTTTCACTTGCAGTCAAATGACTAATGAAGATTTAGTGAAAGAATTATTGCAGAAGGGATGGCATCTATCCATCTATTCAAATTGGACAAGAATAGTAGTTATGCCTCATGTAACAAAAGAAGTAATTGATAAATTCATAAACGACCTTGAAACAATTTTAAACAAGGAGAAGTAAAAATGTCAAGATTCAAACCTTCTAAACATTCCTCAATACTAGAGATTACCGGTTCAAAATCTGATCAACTTGCAGGTAAAAGAATCGTAATTGGAATGACTGGAAGTGTAGCAGTACTAGAAATAGTAAACTTAGCTCGATTATTAATGAGAAATGGCGCTGAGATTTTTGTTGTAATGTCATCTGCTGCTAAGGAATTAATTCAACCTGATTTGGTTGAATGGGCAGTTGGCAATCCCGTTATAACGAAGCTTACAGGTCAAATTGAACATGTTCATTTGTGTGGTCAACACCCAGATAAAGCGGATCTTCTACTAATTGCTCCATCAACTGCGAATACAATAGGAAAAATAGCTCAAGGAATAGATGATACCCCTGTGACAACCTTCGCTACAACTGCTTTTGGCACAGGAATACCCATTGCAATTGTTCCGGCGATGCATGGAACAATGTATGATAATCCTATGGTAGTTAAAAATATTAGACAATTAAAAGAAGCTGGAGTTACTTTTATCGGTCCGAGATTAGAAGAAGGGAAAGCAAAAATTGCTAAGAATGAAGAAATTCTTGAAACGATTATTGGGATTCTTACAGTTAATGATTTAGCAAAAAAAAAAGTGGTAGTAACCGCAGGTCCAACAAGAATTTGGCTGGATGATGTTCGATACATTAGTAATCCAAGTACTGGGAAAATGGGAATAGAAATAGCATTGGAAGCAGTGAATAGAGGAGCTGATGTTATGTTAATTTTAGGTCCAACTAGCTTACCAATTCATAATCCCAAGATTAATATTGAAACAATTGAAACTCCTCAAGATATTAAGAAAGTAATCAATAAGCAAAAGAGGATTGATGTCTTCATATCTGCTGCAGCAATCGGTGATTATCAACCTGAAAAACAAAAAGGAAAGATATCTTCAAAACAAGAATCACTAGAACTAAAACTTAAACCAACAATCAAGATAATTGAATATGTTAAGCAGAAGTTTCCAAAAGCTAGAATCGTTGGTTTTAAAGCTGAAGTAAATGTTACAAAAGACGAATTAATTAAAAAGGCGCAGAAAAGCTTGAAAAATTATCAGATAGAATTAGTAGTAGCAAATTTTCTAGATAAACCGAATCAAGGGTTTGCTAGTGCAACGAATGAAGTTATTTTAGTATCGAAAAAAAGCAAACCACAAAAGCTATCTTTAACAACAAAAAGAATTATTGCTAAGAAAATTATTGATGAGATAGTTGTTTTGATTTAAATGACTCCAGACACTGATTCCTTCTTACGCTTTTTCCTTTCATGTAATAGACGTTTTAGACGAATGAATCCAACTCAATTGAAAGAATTTCAAGCAAAAAAAAGCAAAGAAATTGTGGAATTTGCAGTTCAGAATTCCCTTTTTTTCAAAAAGCATTATGCTGATTCCGATTTAAACGATGTATGGAATTTGCCGACCGTTAATAAGAAAATTATGATGGATAATTTGACGGATTATAATACTGTTGGTTTAATCAAGGAAGATTTAGTGAATTTCTTAGATAAAGTAGAACAAGAGAAGAATTATATTGAAAGGTTTCATGGATTTAATGTTGCCATGTCATCTGGTACAAGTGGTAGTAAAGGTGTAGTTATAACAAGCCCATCAGAGGAGAAGTATTTGCAGGCAGCTTTTTTCGCTCGATTCAGCTTTCCTAGAATATTAAGGATAAAGTGGGCTTTTCTTTTAAGAGTCACTACTCCCGCTTTTCAAGTTAGTAAATTCGGGCAGCGATTAACACACATTAGTCTGCTACATCCACTCGAAGAAATCAGAAATAAGTTGCAGAAATTCCAACCAAACATTCTTTCAGCACCTCCATCTATGCTAAAGATTCTCGCAAAAGAAGTGAA